>NZ_DAMBOA010000002.1:0-252812 GCF_032064105.1 Moraxella sp. CTOTU49097
CGTTTTCTTTCATTTTGGCTTTGTATTCTTTGCTCGATAGTCCGCTGGCGTCAAAGGTTTTGTCCATTGGAATATGGTGGCTTTTTAGGAAGTCGGTTTGTTCTTGGGTTAACGTTGCCATGTTATTGTCTCAAATTTTGTAGTCACAAATTTTCTAGTTCCTTGATTCAATAAAGTATAGCAAGGTTTAAGGGTTTTATAAAAAAGAAAAAATCGCTCAGTTTGAGCGATTTTTTAAGGATTTTTGCAATTACTTTCTTTTTTCTAAATTTCTAGCACCTTGCTCCAAAATTCCAGGTAGTAGCTCTTTAACACCAAACTTACCAATATTAAATAATGATTTTCCAATCAGTTTCACACCAGCAACAGCTTTTTCTCCTGCTCCATCTGCATATCTTAAATCATCAATAGCTTCTTTAGGGGAATAGTAATCTTTTTTACTACCAAAATCTTTCATTGAACTAGCACTTTCTCTCATCCGTTGTGCTTTCTCGCTATCAGACAAATCTTTAAATTCTATTCTTTCATCATCATTAGACATTTTGGAATCCTTATCTTTCCACGCAAGAAATGATTTTTACATCGCCATTAAATCTTGACTTTATTTGCTCTTTTGCTTGGCTAGCACTGCTTGCTTTTACTACTGTGCTAATAACTGAATTTGAATTAGGACGTTGGTACTTAATTGCATAACTATTCATAAAAACTCCATTTTCTTCCACTAAAAAAACGTTTCACTGCCATTTAATCATAATTAAATTTGAAAATATTTTCAATAAATATTTGAATTATTTTCTGCTAGTTTTTCTTTATGAAAAAATATAACAAACACGACAATAAATTTGAGTTTAGCGAGCGTCTAAGACAATCGATAACTAAACATTCCATTCCAATTAGCCCAACCATTTTATGCAAAAATTTTAATCAACATCATCATGGTGATAATATTTCTATTCAAACAGCTAGTAATTGGTTATCAGGCGTTTCAGTTCCTAATCAAGATAAATTGCAAACTTTGGCAAATTGGCTAAGCGTTGATATTCATTGGCTTAGATTTGGCAATGATGTGCCAGTTAATCACATTCCACCACTTTCCACAGAACAACAAAATTTAGTTAAAAACTTTGCGTTACTCTCACCTATTCATCAAAAAATTGTGCTAGATTTGGTTAATTCGCTAGTTGAAACCTATTAAACCAATTGAGATTTTAATCTAATCAATCTTGAAACCACCCCATTTCTACCCCATAAAAAACCCCATCTTTTTACCCAAATTTCCCACTCAAAAACACACAATAAGAAGCTCAATATGGCACAGCACGACGCAATCAAAATTCGTGGCGCACGCACCCACAACCTCAAAAACATCGACATCGACATCCCACGAGACAAACTCGTCGTCATCACAGGTTTATCAGGCTCGGGCAAGTCCAGCCTAGCCTTTGACACCCTATACGCCGAAGGACAACGCCGCTACGTCGAGAGCTTATCGGCTTACGCACGCCAGTTTTTATCACAAATGGAAAAGCCCGAAGTCGATAGCATCGAAGGGCTGTCACCTGCCATCGCCATTGAGCAAAAATCCACCAACCATAACCCCCGCTCCACGGTGGGTACCATTACCGAGATTTATGACTATTTGCGTCTGCTGTATGCCCGTGTCGGTACGCCCATGTGCCCAGAACACCACCTGCCGATGGTCGCGCAAACTGTCACCGAAATGGTCGATACCGTCATGGCATTGCCCGAAGACACCAAGTTGATGATTCTCGCGCGCGTCGTCGATGACCGCAAAGGCGAGCATATCCAGTTGATGGAACAGCTAAAAGGGCAAGGCTTTGTACGGCTGCGGGTCGATGGCGAGATTTATGACATTGATGATGTGCCACCGCTTGCCAAAACTTTTAAACACACCATTGATGTGGTGGTTGACCGCTTCAAAGTGCGCGATGACTTGGGTAATCGGGTTGCCGAAAGCTTGGAGACCGCATTACGACTCGGTAGCGATATTGCTATCTTGCATGACATGGACGCTGAGTTTGAGGATAAAATTTTGTCCGCCAAACATAGCTGCCCTGTCTGCGATCGCTCGGTTGCTGAGCTTGAACCAAAATTGTTTAGTTTTAACAACCCCTATGGCGCGTGCCCCGTGTGTGATGGCTTGGGCAAACGCCAATATTTTGCTGCCGAAAAAATCATCGGGCATCCTGAAAAATCGCTCAACCAAGGGGCGATTCAAGGCTGGGATAAACGCCACGCCTACTATTTTGGCTTGCTGACCACCGTTGCCGAGCATTACGGTATTGATATGGAAGCGCCTTGGCAACAACTGGATAAAAAGCACAAAGATGTCATTTTACATGGCTCTGGTAAAGACAAAATGACTTTTAACTTTGTCGATGAACGGGGTCGCAAATCCACCAAAACCGTGCCATTTGAAGGGGTGTTGCCGTATATGGAACGCCGTTACCGCACCACGCAAAGCAGCATCGTGCGAGACGAGCTTGCCAAATACCTTGCCGATGCCACCTGCGATGCCTGTCACGGCTCACGCTTAAACGAAATCGCTCGCCATGTGGAAGTCAGCGACCGTACCATTGCCGAAATGGTCAAGCTATCAATTGGCGAAGCGATGGCGTATTACGAGCAATTAAAACTCGAGGGCGCAAAAGGCGAAATCGCCGCCAAAATCATCAAAGAAATCCGTGAGCGCTTGGAATTTTTGGTGAGTGTGGGCTTGGATTATCTTACCCTTGCCCGCTCTGCCGAAACCCTATCAGGCGGTGAAGCGCAGCGGATACGACTTGCTAGCCAAATCGGGGCGGGTTTGATGGGCGTGATGTATGTACTCGATGAGCCATCAATCGGCTTGCACCAACGTGACAATGACCGACTGCTGCAAACGTTGACTCGGCTCAGAGATTTGGGAAATACCGTGATTGTCGTCGAGCATGACGAAGATGCCATTCGCCTAGCCGACCATATCATCGATGTGGGCGTGGGCGCTGGTGTACATGGTGGCAGTATCATTGCAGAAGGCACGGCAAAAGACATTGCCAAAAATCCCGAATCATTGACGGGGCAATATTTATCGGGCAAAAAGAAAATCGCCGTGCCAACCGTGCGTCACCGAGCCAAAGTCGCCAATGACGATAAATATGAAAAAATGCAAGACTCCGCCATTCCCTTAACCAAAAATCAAGCGAAAAAAGCGGAAAGCGAGAAGAAAGAAAAAGCCAAAAAAGGTAAAGTCGAAGCCAAACCTTTGATGCTGACCTTGACAGGGGCAAAAGGTAACAACCTTAAAAACGTGACCTTAAACTTGCCGATTGGTGTGTTTACCGCTATTACAGGCGTGTCGGGTTCAGGTAAATCGACCTTAATCAACCGCACCTTATTGCCACTAGCGACCACGCAGCTCAATAACGCTACCACCCATGTTGCCGAAGAGTTTGACAGTATCACTGGGCTAGAACATTTAGATAAAGTCGTCGATATCGACCAAAGCCCGATTGGGCGTACTCCCCGCTCCAATCCTGCGACCTATACAGGCGTATTTAGTCCGATTCGTGACCTATTCGCCCAAGTGCCCGAGTCCAAGGCTCGTGGTTATCAAGCAGGACGCTTTAGCTTTAACGTGAAAGGCGGGCGCTGTGAAACCTGCCAAGGCGATGGCTTGATTAAGGTTGAGATGCACTTTTTGCCTGATATGTATGTGCCTTGCGATGCCTGTCAAGGCAAACGCTACAACCGTGAAACCCTTGAAATCACCTATAAGGGCAAAAATATCAATGACGTGCTCAATATGACGGTGGAAGATGCGGCGGAATTTTTTGAGGCGATTCCGGCAATTTACCGCCGTTTGCAAGCCCTACAAGAAGTCGGCTTGGGTTATATTCGCTTGGGTCAGTCTGCGCCTACGCTTTCAGGCGGTGAGGCGCAACGGGTGAAACTTGCCAAAGAACTGTCCAAACGTGATACCGGTCAGACCTTGTATGTGCTCGATGAGCCGACGACAGGTTTGCATTTCCATGATATCGCCAAGCTCCTAGACATCTTGCATACGCTACGCGACCGCGGCAATACCGTGGTGGTGATTGAGCATAATCTCGATGTGATTAAGACAGCCGACTGGATTGTGGATTTGGGTCCTGAAGGCGGTTCGGGTGGTGGTGAGATTATTGCCGAGGGCACGCCAGAGGACGTGGCGCAAAACGCGCGCTCGCATACAGGGCGGTTCTTAAAACCGATGTTGCAGGCCTAAGTTTGTTACCAGTATAAGTCTGTTACAGGCGTAAGTTTAGCGGTAAGGGTTAGTACATTGTTGTCTAACCCTTTTTTTAACCAATCATCGCCCTATGACTTGCTGTTCATTGATAATACTTTACATTTCGCCCCAGTATTCACACAATGAAGCCAGATAAGGATATTACGATATTATCCAAGGAAAAAACCGTTATAGAACGATAAGGATGCTAGGATGATTTTATTTAAAGGAAAAACCAACGATCTTGAGACCCTATTTCCCCCTACCCTAAAACTAGATGGTCAAATCTGCGTGCGAAATGGTATTAGCGCTCGCAGTAAATTTATGATTGGTATCTATGATATTGCCCTATATTTGGGTGAAATGACTGAAGATGCCGAAACAGCCATTACTTCACGCTATGCCAAGCAATTGCGCATGGTGTCTCGCCGCAATATCAAAGGCTCATTACTCGAAAACGCCTTCAAAGAGGGTATCAGAGCGAATAGTAGCGCAGAAGAATATCAAAAAATTGCCTCAGTGATTGATGACGTGTTTGGTGAGTTGTTCAAAACCAACACCATCAAAGAAGGGGCAATGTTTACGATTGAATTTTCGCCAGAGCATGGCGTTCGCTTAAATTATGATGAGGTTGGCGATCTTCCTTATATCAAAGAAGAAGGCTTTGACCAAGCTATTCTTCGTGCTTGGCTAGGCGATAATCCTATATCACTTGAGATGAAAAAGGATTTGCTGGGTCAGCACTAAGGTTACACTGCTTATTTTTACACTTCCTATAAGGCATGGGAAGTTAATCTAGCCAATTGATAGTGCCAGTAACTTTTTTGCTAGGTTTACTAGGGTTGTATTGATTGCAACCCTAATTCAACACTATTGCAACGATGAATAGCAGCGTTATTGATATGTTTGGCATCATTCAACCCCATAAATGGGCATTCATCCCTTATCTGCCTAGCTTTCTTTTATCCGATAACAAGTAAGTTGGCTTTTTTCATTTTTACCCCAACTTTTTATGCCAATAGTGGCATTTTTGGTTTGAGCCTTTTATTCTGTCGTCCATTAGGGGTTACTACAATACTATGTTTCTTTTTGAGTGGGTATGCTAGCCTAAAGCAAAAAAAATCAGGCAGCTTATGAAACCACTTGCGCAAAAGCCCACTAAACCAATCATATCAGTCCGTAACACCCCTCAAACCTTTACCCTCAATAAGCTTGCCAAACCTATCGTGCGCGATGATATTTTTTCGTTGCCGCCTGCTGTGTATGGCACTATCTATTTGATGCTGATTCCGCTATTTGGCTTTTTGTATAGTACCTTGCCAAATATGCAGTTTAACCATGAAGACGTGGGATTTTTGGAAGCCATGTATTTTAGTACCATCACGGTGACTACCACCGGGTTTGGTGATATCACCCCAACCAATACCTTTACGCGGGCGTTTGTGATGATTGAAGCGACCATTGGGGTGGTGTCCGCAGGTTTGTTTTTAAATGCGATTACTTATCAGCGTGAAGAAAACATGAGCAATCTGATGGACGCCTATGAAGCAAGAAAAGAAATCTCTTATGCCTTTGCGCGCCTGCACAGTCATGATAGTTTGATTACGCTTAACATGAATACTTATCTAAACCGCGTTAATCAACTACTGGGCATAGAATCAGAGCAAACCCCAGTGGCGCAATCTGACCGTGAGGGTCGTGCTAATTTAAACCGCTCACCTGATTTGCCCGCGGCGCCTGACGCTAAAGTCCCTCAGCAGCTTATTGGTATTCATGAGCCTATTCCCGAAGCGTTAGCATTCACTAATTTACAGCATTTATTTAATGCCTCAGCGCGCTTGACCGATGACCCGCGCAAGCCGTTGATTTGGTACTATTATCAAGCTTTGGATGAATTGGTCAATAGTATTGAGAATTTGGTGCGTGAAACCGAAACTTATCGCTGGGCAGATTTGGAATCGATTTGTATTCAATATTTAAGTGATATCAAATCCTATGACTCTAGCAGCTATATTTTGGCAGAGCCGAATTTTGAAAAGCAGCTTGCCGATATCCAAGCCCAGCGCCAGCAAGACATGTTACTTATCAGCGAATATCCAAGTGATAAAGCGGTTGAGTTGTCGAACGAAAATAGTTTAAACCCGTATATTATTTTGTTTATGGGTATTCAAACCACCCTTGATTTTATCAAAAAATTCCAACTTCGCTATCAAGAAATTATGCAGACCATTTAATTTTATCGGCTCATAAACATAAAAAAACACCCCACATGCCGTGAGGTGTTTTTTTTACTCAATCAATCTATGATAGATTAGTGACCAAATTGGTTGGCAGTGTTTTTGGCGCCGCCCGCTTTAAGTGCCATCTCACCTGAGAAGATTTCTTTGTGATCATCACCAATGTCAGAACCTGCCATGGCTTGGTGCTTAACCGCAGCAATGCCTTCGCGGATTTCTTTACGTTGTACTTCTTCAACGTAAGCTAACATACCTTTATCACCGAAGTAACCTTTTGCCAACTGGTGCGTACTTAATGCCGCCGTGTGGAAAGTAGGTAGGGTAATCAAATGGTGGAATACACAGGCTTCACGTGACGCGTCAGCTTGGAAGGTACGCGCTAGTTCATCAGCAGCGGTATTCAACTCAGTGTTGTCGTAGTCAGCAGACATTAAGTTTGCTTTGTCATAAGCTGAAATGTCTTTGCCTTCTTTTTCCCATTTTGCAATGACTTGTTTACGGAAGTTAAGCGTCCAGTTGAATGATGGGCTGTTGTTGTAAACAAGCTTAGCATCTGGCACTTGCGCAGTGATACGGTCAGTCATTGATTTGATGTGCGCGACGTCTGGCGTTGGTGTTTCAATCCATAGTAGATCGGCACCGTTTTCAAGGGCAGTCACACAGTCAAGTACCACGCGGTCGATATTGGTGCCTTCGCGGAATGAGTACAAGCCGTTTGGCATACGAGTTGGGCGAACCAATTTGCCATCACGTTTTAATAGCACATCGTACTCGTTTGCATTTTCTAAAGTCACTTCTTCAACTTCTAAAAAGTCTAAATATTGTGAAGCAAGGTCGCCTGGCTCACGTGACACAGGAAGTTTTTGCGTTAATGACGCACCTTCAGAGTCAGTACGGGCAACGATGATACCGTTGTCAATGCCAAGCTCTAAGAACGCATAACGAATCGCGTTGAGTTTTGAGATGAAGTCTTCGTGTGGTACGGTAACTTTACCATCTTGGTGACCACATTGTTTAGCATCTGATACTTGGTTTTCAACTTGGATAGCACAAGCACCTGCTTGGATCATTTTTTTGGTGAGTAAGTAAGTCGCTTCTTCGTTACCAAAACCTGCGTCGATGTCAGCGATGATTGGCACGACGTGTGATTCAAAATTGTTGATTTTGTCTAAGATGGCTTTAGTGTCTTGACCTGCTTCTTGCGCCGCTTTTAATTCACGGAAGTAATCGTTTAACACTTTTTCATCCGCTTGACGTAAGAAAGTGTAGATTTCTTCGATTAATTTTGGCACAGCGGTTTTTTCGTGCATAGATTGGTCAGGTAGTGGACCAAATTCTGAGCGCAGCGCAGCAACCATCCAACCTGAAAGGTAGATATATTTACGTTCAGTAGTACCGAAGTATTTTTTAACCGCATACATGGTTTGTTGACCGATAAAGCCATGCCATGCACCAAGAGATTGGGTGTATTTTGATTTGTCAGCATCATAAGCTGCCATATCACGACGCATGATGTCGGCAGTGTATTGAGCGATTTCTAAACCTGTTTTGAAACGGTTTTGGGTAACCAAACGCGCAGCATCATTTTCGCTGATGTTTTTCCAGTTACCATATTTGGCTTTTAGTTCGCGGATATGGTCAATCGCTGAAACGTAAGTTGACATAGCAGTCTCCTGTTGAGGACGGTGGGATAAAAAAACTTAGGATGATTGTTGTGTTGTGATAATAGCAAAAGTCTTAAATAAGCCAATATTTAGTGAGCGTTAAACACCGAAAATAGAAATAATGTTTAAGAAACAAGCGAAATAGCCAAATAGCCTAACAATTTTTTTAACAAAATACGTGATATTTCTTACAGTGATATTAAATAGTCTGTTAAAATTAAGAATTCTATTTTGGCACTAATAAAGCTTTAAGTTGGCTTAAATAATGGAATGAATGCACTATACCCTTTAATTCATAATTTAGCTATTTAATGATTCGTATCTTTAGTATTTATTTAAAATATAGTATAATATAATCAATAACTTAAGTTTTATTGCTAGGTTTTAATCCTGTTAAAACTAGCGGTTTTAGCCTTTTTTTCTTAACTTTTAACTAGACAAACAGTAATTTATGGATTTACAACGTGTGGATTTGAACCTTTTGGTGCATCTTGATGTGTTACTTCGAGAAAAAAACGTCACCAGAGCCTCTGAGCAACTCGGCATTACCCAACCAGCCATGAGTAATATTTTACGTCGTTTGCGTAAGTTGTTTAATGATCCGTTGTTGATTCGCTCATCTGAAGGCATGACACCGACGGAGCGGGCGCTTGAATTACAGCCGCGCGTACGCGAATTGTTAGCGGATTTAACCCAGCTATTAGAGCCGCGTACTGAGTTTCGTCCTTATACCTCAAGTCGTGTATTTCGGATTATGACGTCAGATTATGCCGAAGCGACGCTGGTGCCTAGGCTAGTTAAAGCGCTGCGCAGTGAAGCCCCAAACGTGATTTTAGACTTCTTAACGCCATCGGATGTCTCCTATCGAGATATGGAGCAAGGGCGTGTTGATTTGGCGATTAATCGTTTTAACGAGGTACCACAAAGCTTTCACCAAGTGCTGATTTGGCGTGATACTTTTAGTTGTTTGTTGTCGGCTGATAGTCCATATGTCAATCGCTTTAACCTAAAAAATTATCTTAAAGCTCAGCACGTTTGGGTGTCTAAAACAGGCATGGGTGTAGGTTTTGGGGTCAATCCCGAAAAATCTGGTGGACTTGGCTCGATTGATGCGGCGTTACAACGCCTCGGTCAAAAACGTCAAATCAGTGTCTTTACTCGTCATTATCAGATGCCTGCCATGCTCACCGCCAATAAAGACTTAATTGCTACGCTGCCGACTCGGGTGGCGCGCATGCAAGCTAATAATGATGATATCGTAATTAAAGAGCCGCCATTTTTTATTCCAGAGTTTGAATTGACGATGGCGTGGTCGCCGCTATTACAGCATCACCCTGCGCATCGTTGGTTACGTCAGTTGATTCAACATGTGTCGCGACAAATCATCGCCGAAGATCGCATCAAGTATCCGCTACAAACCGCGATTCAAGATGGTTCGCTGCATACCCAGCCCATTGATTTGGTTGAAATTGATCCTGACCGTCAATGATTGAGGGTCAGACAACCTGCTTATCTAGGACTGTCTAGGACTGGCAAATTTTATCCACCCACAGCTCATACGGATATTTTCCTAAATGTCCGTAACGTCCTTTTTCAGTTACCCGCCCTTCAATACAGACAGGTAAACTAATCGACACGCCCGTTTGACCTTGCGCTTTGGCATATTCGGCTAATAGATTGTTTGGGTCAAATACATGGTATTTGGTGGTACCGTCATTAAATTCAGATTGCTCTAAGCTTTGGGTAAAGGTGCCTTTTAGCGTCAGCGTTTTTTTGGGCACACTATCA
The DNA here is from genome assembly GCF_032064105.1 of Moraxella sp. CTOTU49097. Taxonomy (NCBI): domain Bacteria; kingdom Pseudomonadati; phylum Pseudomonadota; class Gammaproteobacteria; order Moraxellales; family Moraxellaceae; genus Moraxella; species Moraxella sp. CTOTU49097. The sequence goes on from NZ_DAMBOA010000002.1 coordinate 9,957, forward strand.
ATGCTTTCTTTGATATCGTTTAACTTACCATTTTGCAGCGATTGGTACGCCACGCTGGCGCAACTTGCCAATAGACCAATTATCGCCACACCCCCGCCCAACCATGCGGCTTTTTTACCCTTTATCTTATTAGTTAGCATGTTGTTTTCCTTATTATTGGTCACAAAATTATTGGGATAAAAAAATGATAGCAATATTCGTTGCTATCATTTGTAGGTTTTATTTATCGTTACACTACCCTTGGGTAAATAGTTTAGCGAATATAGGTATCGTCCTCAGGATTACTCACCTGCTGTGTCAGCGCTTGGGTTGGTAAGACTTTCTTAAGATAAAAATACCCCAACATACCTGCCAATAACGACCCTAAGATAATGCCGAGTCGTTCGTCAAACGGTTTGACCTCAAGTCCCGAAAAGGCAAGCCCACCTATAAACAAACTCATGGTAAAGCCAATACCACATAAAATCGCCACGCCAAATACTTGTCGCCAATCAACATTGGTAGGCAAGCTGGCTAACCCAAGCTTGACGCCAAGCCAACTAAATAACATCACCCCAATCGGCTTGCCCAGCAGCAGCCCTAGGGCAATGCCGAGCGGTACCGTATGAAGCAGCGAGGACAGCCCCGTACCACCGAGATAAATGCCCGCGTTGGCAAACGCAAAAATCGGTAAAATAATAAAGCTGACTGTGTCTTGCAAATCATGTTCAACCGATTCGAGGGGTGAATGCTCAGGGTGCTTGTTGTCTGTCATTGGGATAAACAGCGCAAGCAGCACACCGGCAAGCGTCGCATGTAACCCCGACTTTAACATGGCCGCCCATAGCAAAACGCCAATCATTATATAAGCGGTGGTGCGGGTGACGTTAAAGCGATTCATGAGCCACAATATCACCAAACATACCCCAACCCAAGCCAGTGCCCCCATGGACAGCCCCGATGAGTAAAATAATGCAATAATGATAATTGCGCCAATATCATCAAAAATAGCAATCGATGCCAAAAATACTTTGAGCGCGGCGGGCACGCGATTGCCCAGTAAAGTCAGCACACCTAAGGCAAACGCAATATCTGTCGCGGCAGGAATCGCCCAACCTTTCATCAAATCTGCGTGCTGATAATTGAAGGCGGCATAAAAAATTGCCGGTACCATCATACCACCGACTGCAGCAATCGCAGGCAAGACGACTTTTTTGACGTCTGATAGTTCACCCACTAGCATTTCCCGCTTAAGCTCCAGCCCCACTAAAAAGAAAAACACCACCATCAAGCCATCGTTGATCCAATGTAGTAAATGATGATCGATACTAAAAGAGCCGATTTTTATCGAAATAGGCAGATGCAAAAAATGCTCGTATATGTCACTCATCGGAGAGTTTGCTACCAGCATCGCCAACACAGCGGCAAACGCCAACACGATACCCGCCGCCATATCGTGTGCCAAAAATTTTTTAAATTGGTTAAATACTATCATCCGTCTAAAACTCTTTTTAATACCATTTTTATTTATGAAATATAAAACACTTAAAGCAAATAAAATAGCCTACAATACCATCATAGCATATATTTTATTATATCATATAATCTATTTTTATGATAAATAATTTCATAATTTTAGTTTAATAGAAAATTTTATTCATTTATTCACTATTTTAGATAAATTAATTTTTTAGGCGTATATTTTGCTGGCGTTGATAGTTAAGATTCTAAACACGAATGATTGATAAAGTTGTTAACACCCCATCGCTATTTTGTATTATCATTTTATCGCTACTCTCCTACCGATTTAGAATCAGCCTTTCAACAGTGTGGATATTTTGCCAACTTCTCTTACCGATCTTGATTTAACCCCGCTCAAACGTTTTTCACATAACGTCATCGCCAATATCCGTGCCACGGGTCACATGCTAATAGGTTCAAAACGCGCGTTTTATTGGGTCAAGCCCACCGTATGGCAGTTTTTGTTGTTTGGATTGACGGCACTGGCGAGTAATTTGCTGTTTTCGTGGCTCGTTGCTGAAGATGCCACCCATTTTAATCCACAAGGGCTGATTAGTTATTTGGTGTGGCCGATGGTGATGTTGGTGGCCGGATTGATTCTTGCCAAACGGCATTTTAATGCCATGCTGATTTTTGTGCCGGCGATTTTGTGGCTGTGTGCTGATACTTTCATGATGCTGGTGCAAAGCTTGATTCAGTTTATATCAGATCTAGGCTGGCTACCTGAATGGACGTTTGATACGATTGGTATTGTGTTCGTATTAGCGTTTGTCTGGCAGTCATTATCGCTGCTGTGGATTTTTGGCAATCAATTACGCTGGTCATGGATTGAGCGTGTCCTGATTATGCTGGGTGCGTTTGCCGTACTCAGTGTGTGGCAAAAAAACGTGCAATCTGAGCCGATTTTTCAATCTGACCCCGTCGCACCCGTGGTCACTGAAGCGGCATTTTATGCCCAGCCTGAGCTTCTGGCGGATATGCTAAATAACGTGCAGCCGCAACGCCCGACTATACATGATTGGTACTTTATGGGTGTCGCAGGTCATGGCGAGCAAGATGTGTTCCGCTCAGAAATTGAGCTGACCAAAGATTACTTTGACCATCAATTTGGCACAGCAGGACGCTCGGTGGCACTCATTAACAACGCCAATACCCTGTCTGCGCTGCCGATTGCCAGTAAAACCAGTATTGAGCGCGCTTTGCAGAGTATCGCCAAAAAAATGGATGTCAATGAAGACGTGCTATTTTTGACCTTAACCTCGCATGGGGGTGACAAGGTGATTGAGATGTCGAACCCACCGCTAGCGCTCGATAATGTCGATGCCAAATGGCTACGCCAATCATTGGATAAATCTGGCATTAAATGGCGCGTCATTGTGGTATCCGCCTGTTATTCTGGCTCATTTATCAATGAGTTAAAATCACCAGACACCCTAGTCATTACTGCCTCAGCGGCGAATAAATCATCGTTTGGCTGTTCTAATGAAGCCGAATATACTTACTTTGGACAAGCATTTTTTGCTGAAAGCTTACCCAAGCTTCGCCGTTTTCAACCTGCGTTTGAAGCCGCCAGCAAACGCATTGCTGAACGGGAAAAAATGATGGGCTTTGAGCCGTCTGAGCCGCAATTGGTGATGGGTGATGCTATTAAAGCGGTATTGCCAGAATTTGAAAACAGTCTCAAACCCTTACCTGCGGTTGTGATAGCGCCATCGACTGCCGCCAGTGCTACTAGCGGTGCCCATACCTTAAGTAGCCACCAACTGCACAAGTAACCAAGTAACATAGACCGTTTCGGCTGTTTTAGCTGCCAAGACGCCTTAGCACCTATCTTACAGTCCATCACGGTAGCGATTGGGAGCAACTGATATTTTCTGCCATTTTTTAGCGATTTTATAATTTTTGTGCATAAAAAAAGTGGGTTAACCTAAGTTACCCACTTTTTTATCAAATAGCGCGTCAAATAGACTGTGTCAGTCAATTATTTGATTTTAGCTTCTTTGAATACAACATGTTGACGTACCACTGGATCAAATTTTTTGATTTCCATTTTGTTTGGCATGGTACGTTTGTTTTTAGTCGTGGTGTAAAAATAACCCGTACCTGCAGTTGAAACTAATTTGATTTTATCACGCATCGCAATTGCTCCCTAAGAATATGAAAAGGCAAAAATTAGATTTTTTCGCCACGAGCACGCATATCAGTTAAAACTTGGTCAATACCAACTTTATCAATGATACGCATACCTTTGGTAGTCAAGCGAAGCTTAACAAAGCGGTTTTCGCTCTCTACCCAAAAACGATGGGTGTGTAGATTTGGTAGAAAACGACGGCGGGTTTTGTTGTTTGCGTGAGAAACATTGTTACCTACCGCTGGGCGTTTTCCAGTCACTTGGCATACTCGAGACATGGCTTACTCCTAATCGGTGTGCATGAGGGCTGCTCATGCCTGTCACAACTGATACTCGCACATCTCGCATATCATTGAAGCTAAAAAAGCTAGGGTTTCAACGATTCTAGTGTTGAGTATCTCAGTTTGAATCAATAATTAATCTTTTGGCGGCGCACTTAAAATTAGCTACTCACGGCTAGTCACTTGACTTGCGTCAATCAAAACCATTTTAAGCAAGCGTCAAAAAATCGCTAGTAAATTTAAAGCCGCTATTTATACCATAACTTATGCCAAAATGCAATGTGATTGGATAAAAATTTAATGGGTTAAAACGCCTTGTTTGACCATCAAGGGTGGCGGGTTTTGATGCCCAGCAGACTGGCGTAAAATTTGCTGACTTAACCAGTCAATTTGCGCATCGACAAAAGGCGTATCGCTTTGTAATTGGTTAAAAATAACCAAAGCGACTTTCAGCCCTGCTTGCCAAATTGCTTGGAGCGTTAGCATGGCATGATTAAGGCTGCCAAGCTTGATACCAACGACCAGGATGACAGGGTATTTGAGCGCGGCTGCCACATCAGCAAGCGTTTCTTGCTCATTAATAGGGGTAAACCAGCCGCCTGCCCCTTCAACCAAAATCACATCGGCAGGATAGGCTGCGATGGCGTTATTGATGGTATCGACTAATTGGGTGTTGGTGAGTGTGACGTCATCAATTTGGGCGGCGATATGCGGTGAGCAAGGTGTCGCTAGCTGGATAGGCGCAATGGCAGACAGCGGTGGTTTGACATTGGCAAATTGATTGATGCGCCTTGCATCATCGCTATATGTTTGCCCGTTGTCATCGGTTTCCAGACCTGCGGTGACTGGCTTAATGGCATATACACTTTTGCCTTGCTGGGCTATATTCTTGACCAATTGCGCAGTGGTGGTGGTTTTACCGATTTCGGTATCGGTACCTGTGACAAAATACGCGCCGTTTAGTGCACATGAAGCATCGTTAACATTGGATAGATTCATTATTTCTTACTTGCTTTTATGGTTAATGGTTTGGGTGGTTTTTTGAGATGATTGGGTGATTTTTTCAATTTTTTGCTCAAACGCTGGCATTAGCTCTTGCAAAGTTTGTTGCTGATTTTTCATAACAACCGGCATAATTTTCTCAAGATAAGCTTTACCAAATTGCGATTGTTTGGCAATGACTGATTGCCCAATATTCGAACCATAAAATTCAATCATTGAATTAACTTCTGCTTGGCTATAAGTGGTTTTTGCCGTTTCGATAAAAGCATGGATAAATTGCTCACGTACTTGCGGTTGGTTTTGCATATCAATCGATTTTTGCATAAATTCACCGATAGCATCTTGCACTTGCTGTTGCTGAGTGGCGGTAAGTTCTTGGTTAGCTAAGCTGTCTTTAGTCGCTTGCTCAATAGCTTGACTCATCACGCCCTTAGTCTGCTCCATCATCTCGCTAAACGTCTTGTCCATTTGCTGAACTTGTACCAATTTTTTTAGCGATTCATCGCTAGGAATTTGATTTGCGGGATAAGCCAATGGCCCAGCAACGACAGTAATTTTCGCTTGGGTAACTTGTGAAAAGGACAAAATAGATAAACAACCCATAAGCACAGCCATTTTTAATAATTTCATTGTGATTCCTCTTTTAAAATACGTGCAAAAATCTGCTAAACTTTATCACAACTCTAATCAATGTCGCAAAATAACAGGAAAAAAGATGAACGATTCACCGATTATTGCCATTGTTGGATTTGGCTCATTAGGGGCGTTATTTGCCAGTCTATTAGCGCCGAATATGCCTTTTGAAAACCTGCGTATCGTCGCCGATACTGACCGTGTCAACCGCTACCAACAGCAAGGTTTATTGGTGAATGGCGAGCCATTAACACTCAACTATGTCACGCCCAACGCCATCACCACGCCCGCCGACTTGGTCATCGTCTGCACCAAGTTTTATCAACTCAATGACGTATTGCCCTTGATTGAAAGTCAGCTTGGCGATAATACGCTGATTGTTTCTGCCCTAAACGGTATCGCCAGCGAAAAAGTGTTGGCAAACGCCTTTGGTGATGAGCGCATTGTGTATTGTGTGGCGCAGCAAATGGACGCCATGAAAAATGAGCGGCATGAAAAAAATGGGCAAAATGGTAGCCAACTGATTTATCGCGATCATGGACAATTGGTCATTGGCGCGATGACAACTGATAGCGCTGAACGCGCACGCGTGCAACAAGTCGATGCCCTCTTTAATCAAGTCAATTTCCCGCACTCAGTGAGCGATGACATGCCGCGTCAGTTGTGGGGCAAATTGATGTTAAATACCGGCGTCAATCAAACTGTGGCATTGTATCAAGGTACCTTCGATACCGTGCAACAAGCGGGTGAAGCGCGCGACATGTTCAAAGCTGCCATGCGTGAGGTGATGGCAGTGGCACACGCTGAAGGCGTAACCTTAACTGACGAAGATTTCAAAAAATGGTTGGCGATTATGGATGCGCTGGAGCCTAAAGGCATGCCCTCGATGCGGCAGGATTTAAAAGCAGGGCGACGCTGTGAGCTTGATTTGTTTGCAGGGACAATTCGCGAATTGGGGGATAAGCATGGCATTGAAACCCCTGTCAACGACACCCTATATGATGGCATTAGTGCATTAATGGCTAACAATCAGTCGTAATGACAACCCTAGCGCTATTGAAAAAAGCGTTGCAAAAAACGCTGTATAGAAGCGATGAATAAAAGCAATGAATAACCACTACAAATAAAAAAAGGGCATCTACCTTGCCCTTTTTTATCTCAACAAGCGTTATTTTTTACCAAAACGCTCATTCATTTGCGCATAAAAACGTGCCACATGGTCACCCACCACACTGGCATCTTTGGGATTAAACTTCATCACTCGCCCAAAATCCAAGCCAACATACAACACGATATCAGCGAAGGTGAGTCGATCACCGAGCAAGTATTTATGACTCGATAATAGCTTGTCAAAGTACGGCAATGCTTTTTTGACGCGGTTGATGCTCTCTTCTGCCATACCAGGCACTTGGTTGCCCACCGACGCGAGAGATGGATGCCCATGCTGGAAAGCCAGCATCATGTTATATAGCACATGAAACTCCGCATTGCGTGACATGGCGGTGATTTTGGCGCGCTGTATAGGGTCTGAGCCCATCACTTGCTTACCATTGCCTGCAAGTCGACTATCAAGGTATTCACAAATGGCATGTGAATCGTTGAGCACAGTGCCATCATCAAGCACTAACACAGGCAACAGCCCGAGTGGATTAACTGCCAAAAACTCCGGCGAGTTTTGCTCGTTTTTGCCAATATCCACGTTGATGACTTGTAAATTATGAATATCATTGATATCAAGCTCTTTGACTTTTAACAATAAGTCGACCTTGCGCGGGTTTGGCGGGGCATTCATGGTATATAGTTTCATCACTTGTTCCTTATGATGTGTGATTTTAGCTTTAATATACTTGAAACCACCGTTTTACGAAATAGGGTTTTTAAGCGGAAAGGAAATTTTACTGATAAAAAATCCCCCTGACGGCAGGAGGATTTTTCGGTTTGAGGACAAAAGTATATCAAAGCTTATTTTTTATCCTGCGCTTTTTGCTCATCTTTTTGCTCGTCTTTATGACCTTCTTTATGCCAAAAGGCTTTGAATACTTCAAATTGCTCGGCAAGCGTCTGCATTAACGAGCTGTCTTTGTGCGCTTTTTTGGCGACGGGTGGCAAGATGTGCTCATAATAGGTATTGGCGAGCACTCGGCGCAGTATGCCCTCCCCGATGAAGCCTTGGTCATCGTTGAGTGTACTGGCAGAGCGGAGTATGTTGCGAATATCGTATTGGGTTGGCACGATATCAGGCACTTGCTTATTGCTATCTGTGAGGGTGTACACCGCGACCCGCGCCGAGCGTACCGAAGTTTCAACGGTGAACACCACATCATTGTTGGTTTCAACAAATTGACCAATGAGACCTAAATTGGTGCAGACTTCGGGTACGATTTGTGGACGGTCACCTTTGGCACGTGGCATAAACATCGAAGTGATATACGGCATATAGGCGGTGTTAGCGATAGTATTGGCTAAAATATCATCTTTTTGTTCAAGCAAATCTAGGTGGTATAGTAGCTCCGTCACAATTTCATGCCCTGTACATTCTGGCATGGTTTTTGGCACATAGTTGCCTTTTTTGTCCATCAATAGCCCATACAACCACATCACCACGACGTCTTTGGGTTGGTCAGGAAATTGCGGTTGGCGGTTAATAGTAAAACTCATAAGCCAGTTGGAATCGGTGATGGTAACAATACCGCCTGTGACCGTTTTGCCTGATAGTGGCGGATTGACACAGTATTTTTCGCTGATTTTGCGTAAAAGTGCCGAGTCTTTGCAGGTTAATGTTGCTGACATCCAGGCAGATTTGGGCACATGGCGGTTAAATTTTTCTGGACGACCAAACACAGCGGATTGTTTGGCAAGGTCATTCCATAGTACCCAGCCTTTCGTTCTTCCCATTGTATCATCAGCGAAACGGATATCAGGCGCAGTGTCACTGGTGCCATAGCGCGTATCTTCTGTCATTGACCCTGTGGTAATAATCACAAAATCATTATCCCGTACAGGGATATGGACTTGTTGACCTTGTTGGGTAGTTGTCAGCCCTTTAACGATTTTTTTGTCGCCTTGCTGCTCAAAATCAACCGCCGTCACTAACGTGTCACTTTGTAGGTTGACGCCTTTATTGATTAAAAATTTTTGCGCAGGTACCACAAAGCTGTCATATTGGTTGTATCTGGCAAATAACAGGGTTGACATATCTTTGATACCATCTAAGGCTTCCAAAAAACGGTGCATGTAAAGCTTGCACTCAAGTAAGCTGTGCCAGTTTTCAAAAGCAAACATACTACGCCATAGCGTCCAAAAATTACTGTCCAAAAAACTTTGGCTAAAGTAATCTTCGATGGTGAGATTATCGAGTTCGTCTTGGTTTTTTAGTAATAAACGGACAATAGCAAGTTGGTCGGCTTTGTTGAGATTAAACTTGTGAAAATCTTTGATGTCACCTTTGTTATGAATCAACCGTGCTTTAGAATAGTTGGGATCATTATCATTAATCAAGCGGTATTCATCAAGGACTGAATAAGGCTCTGGTAACTCTAGCGCCGGTATATCTTGGAACATATCCCAAAAATTCTCGTAGGTGGTAATCATCTCACGACCGCCGCGCATGATATAACCGTCTTCGGCATTACCAGCGCCATCGAGTGAGCCGCCTTGCACCGCTAATTCTTCTAAAAAGGTAATGTTCTCGCCTGGGATATGGGCATCTCGGATAAAATAATACGCGGCTGCTAAACCGCCAATACCGCCACCGACAATATAGACTTTACTGTCTTTAAAACGTCCGGTATCAAAGCCGATATTACGCTGATAGTTACCATGGGCATCGCTAAACGGCATCGAATTGCCAGGTTGATGAGATTGATAATCCGCGCGCTGTGGTTGGTGATCGACCTTTTTAAAAACCATATTTTTCAAAAAATCACTGTTGTTCTTAGCGTTGGTTGTCATAATGAAGTGCCCTATTTTGAATAAGATAAGTGTTGAATAACATTAGCGTTAGCTAATTCTTTAAACCGCGCTGCTACCTTTTGACATTGACCTTAAATGCCCATTAAGACTGCTACACAATGACTAAAAATAACGGCGCGCTTATAAAAATTATGATTGATAATCATTATTTATAATTAATAAACTCACTTAGATTTTTAACTAAGCGATTTTATTATAATCACATCGTATAACCTCGCTAAAGCGACTTTGTGTCGACTAAGCTTTGATTAAACATTCAGTTATTTGCTCTTTTGTAATCAAACGTAACCAGTCATCGCACCTCTTTAGTTTTTTAAAGGGATAAAAATCGATTGAGTTCACTTGCTAAACTTCGTAAAATGTATCACTATACTAGAACATTGAAATGCTTTACTTGTTATCTTTTACTCAAAAAAACTACTATGCCGCACACTTCGCCATCATCTCTACCCGCCTATGATTATTTGGTTGAGCTACTGAGCCAAACCGATGATAGTGACTTTATCCGCGAAATTTTGGCAGCGCTACTGACTGAAAAAGAACAAAAAGAAATCGCCAATCGCATCCAGATTTTTGCCTTGTTTCAGCAAGCGCTACCACAACGCGAAATCGCTGAGCGCTTAGGAGTGGGCATTGCAACCGTATCACGGGGTGCCAAAGCGTATGGTCAACATGATATCAACCAATTATTGCCAAATCTGAGTCATTTGAACCTATAAATTTGTGATAATGGCTTTAAGCGTAAATAAGCCCATCACAGTAGCATACATACTTTAGCGTGATTAAAAGGGGGATAAAAATCAGTGAGAAAATAACTGGCATGCCATAAAAGAGTTGCAAGCAGGGGTTAATCTGATTACAATGTATCATCATACTAGAACACTGAAACATTGATTAAAATTTAAGATAATGTAAATTTAGCATACTATAAATTTAAGACACTATGATGACTACACACGCCAAACCACCCAAAATCGCCCTTGCCAGCAAACCAAACCTGATTAAACTTGCACAAGACATTGATTTTTTTGAACTCTTTAAACGTATCGAAACCAAATACGCTACCTGTTTTTTACTGGAATCGTTGGGCGAAGAAAGCTATATCTCACGTCATCACGCCATCGGCTTTGACCCTGCGATGACGGTGTTGGCAAAAGACCGCCATACCTTGACTATCACCAACAATCGCACGGGGGAAAGCACGGATTATACCTGTGACAATCCTTACCAACTACTGCGCGACATCACCCCACAACATGTGATTTCGCGTAGCCATACCGGCGGATTGGTCGGTTTTTTGGGATTTGATAGTGTCAATTTTTTTGAGCCGACCCTTAATATTCAAACCAGTGATGATTTCGAGCCGTTCAAATTCGGGGTGTACTTAGATGGGTTAAGCCTTGATAAGATGACCGGTGAAATTTTTTATTATTATTACGATACCGACCACCAAAGCAATCGTATTGACGAAATCAAGTCATTATTGACCGCTATTTCGCCTGACTATACGCAGCCCACTGCTGAACATTTGGGCGATGGGATGAACCGCGAGCAACATGCGGCAGCGGTGATGAAAGTCAAAGAAGACATTAAAGCTGGGCTAATTTTCCAGTGTGAAGTGGGTTTCAAGTCGCATTATCGCATCCAAGGCGATAGCATGCCAATTTATAGTAAACTGCGCGAAGTCAACCCGTCACCGCATATGTACTATGTCAAATTTGGCGCCCAAAAAATTATTGGCGCATCGCCTGAGTTGTTGTTCCGATTGCGCAATGGTGAGATGGAAACCTTCCCACTGGCGGGCACCACCAAGCGCGGCAAGGATGAGACCGAAGATCGCCAATTAGCGCGCGCCTTGCTCAATGACCCCAAAGAAATCGCCGAACATAATATGTTGGTGGACTTACATCGTAATGATATCGGGCGGGTGGCACGCTTTGGGACGGTAAAAGTACGTAACTTAATGGATATCAAGCGCTTTTCACATGTCCAGCATATTTCCAGTGAAATCGTCGGTATTCTTGACCCTAATCATGATATGTTCACCGCGCTTGCCAGTAATTTTCCCGCAGGTACGCTATCGGGTGCACCCAAAATTGAAGCGATGAAAATTATAAATACGCTCGAACCCGATGGTCGTGGCGCTTACGGTGGCGCACTCGGTCAGTTTTGTTTTAATGGGGACTGTATTTTTGCTATCCCGATTCGCTCGCTGTTTATCAACGGTGAAAAAGCGTATGCGCAAACTTGCGGCGGCAATGTGTATGACTCCAATCCTGAAGACGAATATGAAGAAATCGTGCGAAAATTGTCTGCGATGAAAGTGGTACTGTCCAATTTTGCGCCAGTGTCGTAAGCTAGTTTTTAATCATAACGATAGCTTAAGACAGACAAGGGTTATGATGGATTGGCATGATAGCAAGATATATAGCAGTATTTTAAACGTTTAGAATAACCGCCAAACCTATTTTTAGAGTTGACTATGCAAGTGTTAATTATTGATAACTACGATTCTTTTACCTTTAACTTATACCAATATATTGGTGAGATTTTAGCCGCAGACAATCAGCCTTTTAACGTGGTTGTGAAACGCAATAATGAGATTAGCTTGGCGGATATCCAAGCCATGAATCCTGACCGCATTATTATCTCGCCCGGTCCTGGCTCGCCCGATGACCCTGCGTATTTTGGCGTGTGTGGTGAGGTCATTACTGAGCTTGGCAAAACCACGCCGCTACTAGGCGTGTGTCTTGGCATGCAGGGCATTGCGCATTTTTTTGGTGGTCAAGTGGTGCGAGCCAATGTGCCCATGCATGGCAAGACGTCACCGATTCGCCACGATGGTCAAGGCGTGTATCAAGGTTTACCACAGCAGCTTGACATCATGCGTTATCATTCACTGATGGTCGATGCCGCCTCACTCCCCGATTGTTTGGTAGTGACCAGTGTGGTATTTAGTGAGCAACATAGTGATAAAAATCTCAAAGATGCCAGTCTAGCAGGCGATGAAATCATGGGCATTCGCCACCGTGACTATCCGATTCAAGGGGTGCAATATCACCCAGAATCCTTCGCCACCGAAGGCGCCAAAACCCTGCTAAAAAACTTTTTGTTAGGGTAATTTACAACATCAACAAAATCACCGACAACACCGCCCCAACGGCAACAAACGCCAAACCACGTTTAAAGATTTTTGAACTTGGGGCAAATAAAAAGAAACTCGATAGCACAAAAAACAATAAACTCAAGCCAAACAATACATTGAGGCCACCCATACTACCTTTAGATGGCGCTTTATGAAAATTCACCATTTTATCTAATACCACAGGCAGTTTTTTCACCGTATAATCCGCTTCACCTGTCACTGCGTTGTATTGCCCTTCTTTAAAATACACCACATCGCCTTCACGTTTGGTCACGTCCACGCCACGCATTTTAAGCGCCTTTGCCAAGCCTTTATCATCAAGGTTAGTCGCTACTTTGGTTTGGATATGGTTGTCATACTTTAAAAAATCAGTATCGCGAAATACCAGCAACATCCCACTTAGCGAATAGACCAGCATAATGCCAACCATAAAGAATCCAACATAGCGGTGCCCAAGCCTCATATAGATACGAAAATCTTTCATTGTCATTGTTTGACTGCCTCTTAAAAAATTGAGCCGTCATTATCCAATAATAGATTGAGAATGTAAATAATAATGATTATCATTTAATTAAATAACATCGCACCTATCTATACAGAGCAATCTATACAGACCAATTTTTGCGCCATTGGTTACTGCTGCAAACGCGCCAAATGTAGACCTTACTGATGCTCGCGGCTGTCAAGCTGCTCACACTCAATGATAACAGTGATAAAAATGTTAAAAGCGATATAAGCGATAAACACAATCAAGCGACTAAGTTTATCAAGCATTAGGCTTTTTCAATCAAAGCCGGTCAATTAAAGCCTATGAATCAAAAACCGTCAATCAAATTTGGTGGGACTGTTTTAACACATAGGCATAGGCAATCTTTTTACCTTGGTCGTCATACTCCCAGTACACGCCCTGCACTTCTGGCTCAAAGCCTGGCAAGCGATTAACGCCTTCTTGCAATGCCAAGAAGTAATCAAGCACCGCCCCATCCCACACTTCACCGGGTACAATACAGTAAACCCCTGGTGGATACGGTAGCGCCCCTTCCATGGCGATTCTGCCTTTGATGTCATGCAGCGATACCAGCTCAACCTCATTACGGATAAAGGCGTTATGGGCATCAAATGCACTCATGGCGACTTTTGGGCGATGTTCGCGCTCAAACATTTGTTTTTGTCGTTTGTTGAGCTGATGCTTAGCATAGAAGTTATGCATGAGTTGGCATAGTTCATTGATGGTCAGTTTGCGGTACTGCGGGTATGCCTTAGCCAGTGTCGGTAACACTTGGGTGACGGGGCTGTTTTCGCGGATATGTTTTTCAAAACTGACGATACGGGCGACCAAGTGTTGGAATTTTGCCAAGGTTTCGGCAGGCGTCAGTAAGAATAAAATCGAGTTTAAATCGGCTTTTTCTGGAATGACTGAGCTTTCACGCAGATAATGTGCCAAAATCGCGGCAGGAATCCCTGTGTCCTCATATTCACCGGTTTGCATATCAATGCCTGGCGTGGTCAGTAGCAATTTACACGGGTCGATAAAGTATTGGTCATCGGCATAATGCTGAAAATCATGCCAACGCGCCCCTGCCTCAAAGCGGAAGAAACGAATATCATGGGCAATGGTTTCGGTATCGTAGTCTTGCCATGCTTGCCCATCTACTGTAGGTGGGACAAATGGCAAAATCATGGTACAAGTGTCTAGCAGCATTTTACGTGCTTCGATACCGCCGATGACACACTCATGCCACATGCGCTGACCGGCTTTACCTTCATGCATTTTGGCATTGACATCGAGTGAGGCAAACAACGGGTAAAACGGCGAGGTCGACACGTGCATCATAAACGAGTTGTTAAAGCGTTTATGATTGACATAACGGGCTTGCCCGCTGATATGGTTATCTTTTTTATGGATTTGTGATGCTTGAGAAAAGCCCGCTTGTTGCTTGTGTACCGATTGGGTCACCAAAATTCCAGGATCATTTTCACCCAGCTCAAGTAGCAGTGGCGAGCAATCACGCATCATCGGGATAAACTGCTCATAACCCACCCAAGCACTGTCAAACAAAATATAGTCACACAGATGCCCGATGCGATCTACCACTTGGCGGGCGTTATAAATAGTGCCATCATACGTGCCCAGCTGAATTACCGCCAAGCGAAATGGGCGGGCATCATCGGCTTTATCGGGCGCAACTTCACGAATACGCTCACGGATTTCGGCTTCCTCAAAACAATGGGCAGGAATGCCGCCAATCAAACCATAAGCATTGCGGTCGGTCTCTAAATACACAGGCGTACCACCTGCCATGGTTAAGGCGCCTTGGTACACAGATTTGTGATTGTTACGGTCAAACAGCACCAAATCACCATGCGCCACTAAGGCACCAATCGCAATTTTATTGGAAGAGGAAGTGCCGTTGAGCACAAAGTAGGTTTTATCCGCATTAAAAACTTTCGCCGCATGCGCTTGTGCTTCATACGCTGGGCCTTCATGAATTAGCAAATCGCCAAGACGGACATCGGCATTACAAGAGTCGGCACGAAATAGCGTTTCCCCAAAGTATAAATAAAAGCGTCTGCCAGAAGGATGCTTACGAAAAAACTGTCCGCCTTGGTGCCCAGGACAGTCAAACGCCGCATTGCCATAGTCAGTGTAGTCCATCAAGGCTTGGAAGAAGGGCGGATCGAGCGTGGCGATATAATCCGCCGCTGCCGCATTGACCAATTGTCCGTTATAAAACTTTTGATCATCTGCCAGCTCTAGCACACCATACACATTGGGTAGCCATTCATCAGGCACTACATCACCATATTCAATCGCCACAAATATCGGAATAGCAAACCCCAAATCTTCAATATCTTGATACACACGCGGCAAGTCTGTCATCGTGACCACAATTGCTGCAATATTGGTATAGTCGGTCGATTCAATATCGATGGTACGATAATTAAGATTTAGGGCGTATTCAATGCCATCACTGATGACTACTTTCATAATTATTTTCCTTGCTGCAATCGTGTCAATTGCCAAAACGCCATCATCGTTGTCATAAAATGGCATTAATAAAATAAGCGGTTAAAAAGATGAATAGTAACGTAAAACTGGCACAAAGTGCGAAAAAAGTATCGCTGCAAACTGGCTATTTCTTATTTCATATCACGATTGGCACAAGCAAAATAGCCAGTAACATCGCTACCACACATCATTACGTGAATGGCTCAATACTGTAAGCCAGACCTGCTACACTAAACCTGAACAATATTTGATAAAAGCTAATGCCATTTGATAAAAAGGTGATAAAAGAAAAGGAGGTCACTATGGGCGTACAAATGAATATTTGGATGACTATTTTGGGTTTTATCAGTTTATCGATTGTGACTAGCATCGTAACGCATTTCTGGATTCGCTATCATTTAAAAAATAAAGCCGCTAATCTGCCGCCGCAATCTCATATAACGCGTGATCATACAACATCTGAGTCGCATCAAAACAATCACTCATAAGCACGGTGTAAAATTTTTATACAACACTTTTTAGAAAGCACTGTAATTAAGCGCATTAGTTGGCTAATGCGCTTGTCATGCCGCTCTATCAAGTATCATGGGTCACCGCATCATGGGCTAATTGTTAAAAATATAAAAAAATACATAAAAAACAGTTGACGGCAAAAATAAAAATATATATTATACGCTCCACTTCGACATTAACGGTGAAAGCGGTCGAGGTCACGCTATAAACTAAGCGTGCTAGTGTCCCCATCGTCTAGAGGCCTAGGACATCGCCCTTTCACGGCGGTAACCGGGGTTCGAATCCCCGTGGGGACGCCAATTTTTTTAGTGGTAACACTAAAAAATACAGTTAAAAAGCCATGCTAATTTAGTATGGCTTTTTTGTTTTTGTGGCTTGATAAATTCTCTTTGCCGTTTTTTGCTTATGACCTTCTTTTGTTATGCGCTTTTTAGCGGTGACCTCAATTTGCTACCAAGCCATTTTTGCTAAGATTTTGCCAGATACACCTGCGCAAACTGCAAATCCTCTGGAAAAGTCAATTTGATATTGCTATGACTGCCTTCCACCAATAACGGCTGTTTGCCAAAATGCTCAAATAAACTGGCTTCATCGGTAAACGCAATCGTTTGCTCAATGGCTTGGGTTAGATAATCATACAGTGTTGCCAATGGGAAAATCTGCGGGGTTTGTGCTAGCCACAACTGACTGCGATCAAGCGTTTTTTGTGCCAAGACTTTGTCTTGTGAATGGATGATTTGTTTGACCGTATCACGCACCGGTACTGCTAATAAGCCACCCGCCGACTCCTGCTTTTGCTCTTGCTGTGACTGTTGCAAAAATTGCTGCGTGGTCTGTGTGATCAATTTTTCTATATCGCTTGGATTGACACAAGGACGCGCAGCATCATGAATCAGCACCCAATGATTATCATACGCATGATGACTGTCCTTATCACTGAAAGCTTGTTCATTGAACGTCTTGTCACAGCGTGGATCTTGATATTTTTGCCAAATCGTTTGCACGGCGTTAAACACCGAATTCATTCGCTCTTTGCCACCTATCACCCACTCGATTGGCATGCTAAAGCTAAGTGTTTTGGCAATCGTATCTTCTTCAGAAATCACCAAATAGCAAGTGTTTAGCTGGTGGACTTTGCTTAACGCCGCTATGCTGTGTTGGAGCACCGTCTGACCGCCAATATGGGTGTACTGTTTTGGCATCTGACTACCAAAGCGTTTGCCAACGCCTGCAGCGACGACCACGGTGTCAATCGTAAGGTTGTTAGATAAATTGGCAGGTATCGCGTTAAGTTCTGACATGGCGTCTTTTCAACAATAAAGTAAACAGTTGACAGTAAAAATTGAGACAAATATAACTTTGGCAGTTTTTATGCTTTTATGGGTGAGGCGTGGCGGTGTTGTGGGCGGTCGGTGTGAGCACATCGGTACTGTAGACACTGCTAGCGGTCGACATTTGCACAAAAGTTTCGCCTTGTTTGATTAAGCCTAAATCAGAGCGAGCGTGTTCTTCCACTGCTTCAAGTCCGTTTTTTAAGTCTTTAACATCGGCAAGCAATACCTCATTGGCTTTTTGCTGATCACTATTGATGGATTGCTGTTCGCTGATTTGTTTATTTAACGCTGCCAAATCGCCACGACCATTGGTGCCAAACCAATACTGGTATTGTAGACATACCAACACAATCACCGCAAAAATAATCATAAACAGTTGACGCAAATAAGTCATGACAGCACTCAATAATAAAAACTTTTGGCATAAAAAAACCTTACCCCACGCATTGTAGCAAATTCAATGTCATGGGTTAAGGTTTTTATCACTTCAATGCTTTATCAAGCTTTAAAATTTAAGCTTTTGGCGCTAAGCTTTTAAAATTAGGCTTTTGGGTTGCGTAAACCGATAAACTCGTCAGTACCGTGGTAGCTTGCGGTGACCATCTGCTCGATACGAAGTAGTTGGTTGTATTTGGCAACACGGTCAGAACGGCACAGTGAGCCTGTTTTGATTTGACCTGCAGCTGTCCCCACGGCTAAGTCAGCGATGGTGCTGTCTTCAGTCTCACCTGAGCGGTGTGAGATGACGGTGGCATAGCCATTTTTCTTCGCTAGATAAATGGCGTCTAAAGTTTCAGATAAAGTACCGATTTGGTTAAATTTAATCAAAATCGCATTGGCAATGTGTTTGTCGATACCTTCTTGTAGGATTTTTGGGTTGGTCACAAACAAGTCGTCACCCACGAGCTGTACTTTATCGCCCAATTTTTGCGTTAAGTACGCCCAGCCATCCCAATCGCTTTCATCTAGACCATCTTCAATCGAGATAATTGGGTATTGGCTGACAAGACCTGCTAAATAATCCGCAAAACCTTCTGAACTAAAGGCTTTATTGCCTTCGCCTTCAAGTACGTATTGACCGTTCCCTTGCTCATTTTTATGGTAGAACTCTGATGAGGCACAATCAAGCGCTAAGTAAATATCTTTACCTGCGGTATAACCTGCCTGCTCAATTGCTTGCATGATGACAGTAATCGCTTCTTCGTTTGAGCGTAAGTTTGGTGCAAAGCCACCTTCATCACCGACGGCGGTGTTCAAGCCTTGTTTTTTTAGCACAGATTTTAGGCTATGGAACACTTCTGTACCCGCACGCAAGGCTTCACTGAAGCTGGTGAAATTAACAGGCTCAATCATAAACTCTTGGATATCAACAGTGTTGTCCGCGTGGGCACCGCCATTTAGAATGTTCATCATCGGCACAGGCATCGATAGTGATGTTTGCCCACGTAGGTTGGCAATGTACTGGTGAAGTGGCAGTTTTTGTGATTGTGCGGCGGCACGGGCTGCTGCTAAAGATACTGCTAAGGTCGCATTGGCGCCCAATTTTTCTTTGTTTTCCGTGCCATCAAGCGCTAATAATTTGTTGTCAATGTCTTGTTGTTTTGATACGTCCATATCAACCAGTGATGAACGAATTTCGCGGTTGACGTTGGCAACGGCTTTTTTGACCCCTTTTCCCAGATAGCGTGATGCGTCACCATCACGCAGCTCAAGCGCTTCACGTGAACCTGTCGATGCCCCCGATGGTGCTGCTGCACGACCGATAGTACCATCCGCTAAAATCACATCGGCTTCAATGGTTGGGTTGCCGCGTGAGTCCAAAATTTCGCGGGCAATGATATCTTTGATTTGGTTATTGGTGGTGGTTTCTTCAGCGTACATGGTGTTTTCCTTGGCTGTCACAATCAACAATGGGAGTGTTAAAATACAAATGGGATGGGTTTATCATAGCATATTTTAACAGGTTTTAGCAGCTTATCACTATCGCCTATAGGTCATGCATAGTCATACGCAGCCAAGTAAAATCAGCCCCAACAGGTTGTCAAAATAACCATAAGCCGTTAGGAAATGACTTTCATGCGGGTGAGTCGCAAGGCATTGAGTAATACAGAAATCGAGCTCAGCGCCATCGCCGCGGCCGCAATCATCGGATTGAGTAGACCAAACGCCGCTAACGGTATACTAAGACAATTATAGATAAACGCAAAAAATAGGTTTTGCTTAATATTACGCAGGGTTGCACGGGCAATTTTGACCGCATAATCGACATGTTTGAGCGACTCGCCCATCAGCCTTGCCGTGGCACTATGCTTGGCAATATCGGTTGCGCCTTCTACCGCAAAACTTGCGGTCGCCGTTGCCATCGCAGGCGCGTCATTCACCCCATCGCCCACCATTGCTACTTTTTTGCCTTGTTGTTGCCATTCATCAATGCGCTGCGCTTTGTCACGTGGCGACAGCTCGCCAAGTGCCTTGCTGGCGTTAATCTGCTGACCCACATAATCCACCACCGATTGCTTGTCACCACTCATCACTACCACATCTAAATGATGGGCTTGTAGCGACGCAATCACCTTAACGCTGTCTTGTCTGAGCTCATCGGCTAGCGCAAAGGCTGCCACAGGGGTGTCATTGATACTTACTGCCACTTGACTGGCAATTTGCCAAACGGGATTGGCTTGGATAGTCGCTGCAGGCAACTGAAGATTGGCAAAACTTGGCGTGCCGATTTTCACCCGCCCAATCGTGGCTACCTGTGCCTGTATCCCCTGCCCGAGCACTGTCTCTACATGGCTTATGGTAAATGCTGCTGGACTTTGAGGCGTATCAGTTTGCTTAGTGTAGGATTTGGCATAGTTCACTAGCGTGGTCGCAAGCGGGTGGTTCGCATGACGCTCGACACTGGCAACGAGCTGCAGCAGAGCTGCTTTATCTAAGTTAAACAGTTTTAAATTGTCATCTATTAGGTACGCTGCAGATAATTGGGGTTTACCTTGGGTGATGGTGCCTGTCTTATCGAATACTACCGTATCAATTGCACCTGCCGCTTCTAAGGCTTGCGCATCTTTAAACCAAACCCCTGAGCGTGCTGCCACACCCATGCCCGCCATGATGGCTGCCGGCGTCGCCAGTCCCAATGCACAGGGGCAAGCAATCACGAGCACCGCCACCGCGCGCATGAGTGCCGTGTCAAACGCGCCTAAGAACCAATAATTGGCAAAAAAAGTCAACAAAGCGATGGCAACCACCACCGGCACAAAAATCCCCGCGACTTTATCGGCGATACGGGCGATATGGGCTTTACTGCCTTGGGCGTCGTTGAGCGCTTGTATCATATCGCCAAGCCGTGTTTGACTGCCTTTGGCGGTGACTTGGTATTCAAAGCTGCCGTTTTCTACCATGGCACCGGCCAGCACGGGACTACCCACTTTTTTGCTCAGTGGCACAGATTCACCCGTCAAATGGCTTTCATCACACCAGCCTTCGCCAGCGGTGACGATGCCATCCGTGGCAATGCGAGTACCTGCTTTAGCACGTAAAATTTGACCGGCCGTGACTTGCTCAAGGGGCAGGGTTTGCCACTGCGCATCTTGGCTTTGTGGATTGGGGTTTTTAACTTCCACTTGCTCAGGGGTGAGCGCTAATAGTAAATTGATGCTATTTAGGCTATGTTTTTTGGTACGGGTTTCTAAGTATTTCCCCATTTTGACAAAGGCAATTACCATCACGCTGGCTTCAAAATACACATGGGGCATGCTATGCGCCATCCCATCATGCCCCATTTGGGCTGTGGTGTGCAGATAGCTTAACCAACTATAGGTTGAATACGCCCAAATTGTCAGTGTGCCGAGCACTACCAGCACGTCCATATTGGCAAGACCGCCTTTGATACTCGCCCAGGCACTTTTATAAAACGGTATCGCCAAGCCAAACTGTACGATAGTTGCCAACACAAATTGTAGCCATAGCGGCGGCATCAGTGCATGACTGCCCATCATCATGCCCGCCATGCCAATCAAAAAAGGCAGCAAGCAAATCCAAACCGCAATCAAGTTGTAGGGCGCTTTTTGCTCATGGGCTTCATGCGCAAATAGCGCGTTCTGCGGCTGTACTTTTGCCTCATAGCCTGTCTTTTTCACCCATGCTACAATCTGCTCGGCGTTGGTTTGTGATGCATCAAACTGCACCTGCGCCACTTCATTGGCATAATTGACATCGGCTTGCACGATTGCAGGCTTTTTATTGAGCACTTTTTCGATGCGGCTGGCACAGGCTTGACAAGTCATGCCATCAATATCAAGAATGATTTGCTCGGTATGGGCGTTGTCTGACGCGTGGGTGATCGATTGGGTAGTCATGATAGTGTCTGTCTTGTATGTAGTCCTTGTATGGTGTCTTTGTGTGGCGTCGTTATACTACGTCAAAGCCAGCGTCCTCAATCGCTTCTTTAAGCGTGCTTTGTTGTACTTGGCTGTCATCAAAGCTGATGGTTGCGTTGTTATGGTCAAGGCTGACATCGACAGATTGCACCCCTGCCACTTGATTGAGGGCATTGGTTACGCTTTTGACGCAGCCGCCACAAGTCATGCCTTGAATATTTAAGGTGATGGTTTGGGTTGTCATACTACGCTCCTTTTTTACGTTTACGTGGCTATTTTTTTAATTAATGGGCTTGTTTGCTAAGCCAGTCTTGCATTTGTTTGATTTCTGGCGTCTGCGCTTGTTTAATCTGCTTGGCGAGTGCTAGCATCGCTGGATTTTTACCATAGGTTTGCTCTATCGTTGCCATATCAATCGCGCCTTGGTGATGCGGTATCATACCCTTGGCAAAGGCAATATCAGGATTGGCGTCCATAGTCCCTTGCATCATGGTATCATGGTTGCCCATGTCTTTTTGCTGATAAGCTTGGGTTATTTCTTTGGCATTGCTCGCCGCTATCTGACTTGATTCGTTCTTGTCCAACCAGTTTTGCATCACGCTAATTTCACTTTGCTGGGCATCGACGATTTTTTGCGCAAGGGCTTTCATCTCGGCATCTTTGCCATATTGCAGCTCCACTTTTGCCATCGCAATTGCGCCTTCATGATGCGGTATCATGCCTTTGGCAAAGCCGACATCGGCATTCTTAGCTTGCACCCCTGCTGACATGGCTTGGTGCATTTTATTCATGATATCCATATAAGCCATGATGTGCGGCGGCTGTGATTGTGACTGCGTGCCCGCTGCCGAAGCCATATGATGCATTGACTGCGCTTGGGTCATACTTGCATGGGTACTTATCGCATTGGTACTTGTAGCATGGCTACTTGATGCAGTCATTGCAGTTTGGGTAGTGTCATTTTTTGTACAAGCCGTCATACCTAGCACTAATGCAACCACGCATGGCAAAACTACGATGTTATTCATTTTAATATCCTTCAGGTTACTTTTTTTACGTTTTTTGAAAAAAAGATTGATTTATCACACTGTGGTATTACTATAAACCTTAACATTAGGTCAAGGTCAAGCAAAAAATGAATATTAATGAAGTCGCTAAATTGACTGAGTTATCGCCCAGACAAATTCGTGAGTACGAAAAACTCGGTTTATTACAAACTATCCAACGCACTGACAGCGGTTACCGTGTCTTTAGCACTAACCAATTACATCGTCTAAAATTTATCAAACATGCCCGTGATGTGGGATTTTCGTTAGCGCAGATTGAAGCGTTATTGGCTCTACAAGATAACAAGCAGCGTAGCAATGCCCGAGTCAAAGCGTTAACCCGCAATCACATCGATGAACTAAGCGATAAAATACAGCGGTTACAATCAATGAAAGCCACGCTACAAGCCTGGCACGATAGTTGTTTGGGAGATGGCTCGCCTACCTGTAGTATTCTAGAGGGCTTACAAGATGGTTCAGTGACCAAGCAAGCTTGCCGCACCGAGCATAGCCACTGAACAAGCGATTTAGGAAAGTCTTCCATCTTTTGCCAAATCACCCGCTAAAGTGCGATTGTTGGCAGGGTTGGCAGGTGCTTCAATCGGGAACGGCTCGGTGATATAGTCGACATTGGTCAGCGCAGCTTTGAAGGCAAAAACTGACGTCTGGGTATCATCAAAGCTTACAATCACGCGATGATTTTCAGGCTCAAGATGCACTGCCTGCACCCCGCCGATGGTGGTCAACGCCTTCATGACTTCCTCATAGCCTGCAGGGTCATGAATGCCTTTTAAATCATACGCGACTGTTTGAATTGCCATGGTCATTCCTGTATTTATGCTGTGGGTGATAAAATATTGTTATAGTCCTATAACCTAGCACTATAACATAGCCAAAAAAAAGCCTCGTTATCTATTGATAACAAGGCGTTGCAAATTTGTGTTAAACACTTGAATAAAAATTAATGAGTATCTAGCACCTCAAACCCTTTGACTAAGGTATCAAGCTGTTTTAACTGGGCTAAAAACGGCTCAAGCTGGCTCAGCCGCAGCGCACAAGGGCCATCGCATTTGGCAACATCAGGATTTGGATGCGCTTCCAAAAATAACCCTGCCAATCCTGTTGCCATGCCAGCGCGTGCTAACGTGGTAATCTGTTCTCGGCGACCGCCTGCACTATCTTCACGCGCACCCGGTTGCTGAAGGCTATGGGTCACATCAAAAAACACGGGAACCTGCATTTTTTTCATGGTGTCAAAGCCAAGCATATCGACAACGAGATTGTTATAACCAAACGCACTGCCGCGTTCGCACAAGATGATTTTATCATTACCGGCTTCTAGGCATTTATTGATGATATGTTTCATCTCATGGGGTGCCAAAAACTGTGCTTTTTTGACATTAATAATCGCACCGGTTTTTGCCATCGCTGCTACCAAGTCGGTTTGGCGACTCAAAAACGCGGGCAACTGGATAATATCCGCCACTACTGCCACAGGCTCAGCTTGGTACGGCTCGTGTACGTCAGTGATAATGGGCACATTGAAGGCTTTTTTGATATCGCTTAGCCATTCGATACCTTTTTCCAGACCTGGACCACGAAATGAATACAAGCTTGAGCGATTGGCTTTATCAAAACTTGCCTTAAACACATAGCCGATATTTAAGCGTTTACAGATGTCAATATAGCTTTCAGCAATTTCAAATGCCAAATCTTTACTTTCTAGTACATTCATGCCGCCAAACAGCACAAACGGTTGATCATTGCCGATGGTGATATCATTGAGCTGAATATGAGATTGTGGTGTCGGTAAGTTAGTGGTCATAGGGCTCTCAGTATGTTGTTAAAGTTTTTATTGATTGTCACTATAGCATAATTGGCTATAGGCAATGGCTAAAAACAAAAAACCACCTGTAACAGATGGTTTTGTTGTGCATCATAAATACTATTTTTTGGCTTGTTTAGCGGCTGCAACAAAGCTATTGAACAATGGATGACCACCGCGGGGCTGGCTGGTAAATTCTGGATGGAATTGTACCGCGACATACCAAGGGTGATTGGCAATCTCTACTGACTCGACCAAATGCTGTTTGGCTGAATAACCAGAAATTTTCATACCGGCATTTTCCAGCTGTTCGATATAGCGACCATTCATTTCATAGCGGTGACGATGGCGCTCAGTAATCACAGGACTGCCATAGATTTGACGCAGCTTGCTGTCTTCCACAAGCTCGGCTTTTTGGGCACCCAAACGCATGGTACCGCCCAAATCTGAGGCATCACTACGTACTTGTAGTTCACCTTTTTCATCAAACCATTCTGTAATCAAACCAATCAATGGCGCTTTGGTTTTTTTATCAAACTCCGTTGAGTTGGCGTCTAAACCTAATACATTGCGCGCAAACTCAATGACGGCTAATTGCATACCCAAACAAATCCCCAAATAAGGCACATTGTTTTCGCGGGCATAGCGAATCGCTTTCATTTTACCCAGGGTGCCGCGCTCACCGAATCCACCAGGAACAAGCACGGCATCGGCAGATTTAATATGCTCAAACAGGCTGTCATCATTTTCAAGTTTTTCGGCATCGACATAGTCAATATTGACTTTGACATTGTTTGCCACGCCCGCATGTAGCAAGGCTTCATTGATTGACTTATAAGCATCAGGCAGTTCGACATATTTACCCACCATTGCCACAGTTACGGTTTCTTGGGTATTTAACAACGCTTGGGTAAACTGGTGCCAATCACTTAAGTCCGCCTCTGGGGTGTCTAACCCAAAGCGTTCACAAATCAAATCATCTAAATGCTGGGCATGCAGGATACTTGGAATTTGATAAATGGATTTGGCATCTGGGCAAAGGATAACGGCTCGTTGCTCAACATTGGTAAACGATGCAATTTTTAGGCGATTATCATCGCTAATCGCGTGTTCACTACGACAAATTAACACATCAGGCTGCAAGCCAATGCTACGTAATTCTTTGACTGAGTGTTGTGTTGGTTTGGTTTTGCTCTCGCCTGCACTCGCGATATAAGGTACTAGGGTTAAATGCATCAGCATCGCATTGTTGCGACCGAGTTCAACTTGCATTTGACGCACCGCTTCCATGAATGGCAAGCTTTCAATATCACCGACAGTACCACCGATTTCAATCATCGCAATATCGTAGCCTTCGCCACTGGCACGGATACGCGCTTTGATTTCATCGGTAATATGCGGAATGACCTGTACCGTACCGCCCAAATAATCACCGCGACGTTCTTTCTCAATCACCGTTGAATAAATACGCCCACTGGTAAAGTTGTTGCGTTGCGTCATTTTTGAGTGGCGTAAAAAACGCTCGTAATAACCCAAATCAAGGTCAGTCTCTGCGCCATCTTCGGTAACAAATACTTCACCATGCTGAAACGGGCTCATTGTACCTGGATCAATATTGATATAAGGGTCCATTTTGGTCATGGTGACTTTTAGACCACGTGCCTCAAGAATCGCGGCTACCGATGCAGCGGTGATACCTTTGCCAAGTGAAGAAACGACACCGCCAGTTACAAAGATGAATTTTGTCATGTTATCTATTTCGCTCGTTGGTAAAAAAGAATTTTACTCGAAAATGCCTAGGTTTAGCAAAAAATTATTTTTATCAATAAATCGCTCACTCATAAAAAAATCCACTCATCGCTGAGTGGATTTTTTGATAGCAAATTCTAGTAAAGATTAGAATTTGTATTCGATACCAGTACCGATACCAAAACCGTCGATATCTGTCACAGTGCCAGCATCAGTGACATAATTGTCTGATTTAGCATATGCACCATATACATGACCAGTGGTATGGTCATTAAAGGCATATTTACCGCCTAGTGTATAACGTTGTTTGTCTCTACCATTTTCACCGCCTGCATTATTCACTACATCCACTTGTCCATAAGCAGTCCAAGGCGTAGCTGTTTTGTAGGTAGCACTGACTGCAAATGCTTGTTCATTATCATCTGTGTCGAAATCAGTGGTTTGGTACAATGCGCCGATTGTAGTAGCAGGAGTAATATCATAAGCGCCACTGACACGAAGGTCTTTTATACTATTACCATCTTGGTTCGTCTGCATATAAGTTGCACCAGCACGATAAGGCTGAGCATTTGGCTCATATTTTGCACCTACACCCCAAATATCACTGGTAAGACCTAGGTCAGAGGTGGCAGAATTTGCACCTTCATCCATTGAATACATACCCATAAAGTTCAAGCCATTGTATGATGGAGAGATATAGGCAAGTGCATTATTTGCACGTGGAGCAGTGATAGTCGCTAATACATCATCCGCACCGTGGTTACCTTCAGCATCAATAATACCTGCTGCAGTCACGTTAGCGTAATTGATTGAATCATCAATTGTAGTTAAACGACCTGCTAATAAAGTACCATATTGTTTGTTAGAGAAGCCAATATAAGTATCACGTGAGGTAAATTGTTGTTTTCCACCATCATCAGGATGAACACGATATTCTAACTGGTAGATTAAATCAGTGTTGGCGGTCAAAGCCTCAGCACCTTTTACCCCAATTTTTGAACCGTTATTGTTCAATGAAGTAGTTGAGTCATCATAACCGTTGTCGCCTGAGAAATCTTTATAGTCTAAAGATAGCAAAACTTTACCATAAACGGTAGGAGCAGCATGGGCAGCAGAAACTGAAAGTGCAGCGACGGCTGTGGCTAAAAGTAATTTTTTCATAGGACATCTCTATCAGGAAAAATAAATTTTAGATAACTGGTGACTTGTCAGCACCACTACCTCTCCGAACAACCAAAGCAAGAAAATTCTTACTTTGATTACTATTAATAGCATCAACTATTAACTGTATAAGTTTAGCAATAAAGTTTGAATATATTTACAATTTATTCTTACTAATTACTAAAAACATACTTCTAAATACTAGGATAACAATTTTGAAATATTTTGCAATAGTTTTTACACTTTTTATATCACTTGTGATTTATTTTTAATCAAATTGATAATTGTTGATTTTTGTCAACCGAATAGCGAACTTCATTCTGCTAATAAAAAAGCTAACTAAAAAATTAGTTAGCTTGTAAAATAATTGCAATTCTTTATTGAATTAGCATCAGAATTTGTATTCGATACCAGTCCCAACAATCGTATCATCTTTATAATTATCCCGACTGATTCGACCCGCGTAAATATGACCTATCGTCGCTCTATTAAATTTATATTCACTACCCATCGCTAATTCACTCACTGCTTGACTGCCAAAATCCGTGCGGATGAATTGCCCTTTGATTGCCCAAGGGGTATGTTGCATATCGTACTTACCTGATATCAAAACGGTTTTTGCGTGTTGATTAGCGTCATAAATATTGGCACGTTGGTACATTGCACCCACCGTAAGACCATCGATAGCCTTTAAGGCTTTGCCTGTATCAAGGGTAGTGACGATGCGCCAAGCACTATCTTCCACTCCCATATTTTTATCATAGGCAGCAGCCGCATATAGCCCATGTTGCTCATACGCTAACGACGATGAATAACCATTTTTTGATTCATTTTTTTCAGTATTGCCATTATTTTGATTATCATCAACTTCCGATAAACTCACGGCTGCCATATAAGTAATGGGTGTGTTTTTATTATCAGGCGATTTGTACATGACGACATTGTTAGCGCGATAACCCCCCAAATTGCTATAGCCCTCTGGTCCTGCATGGTCAATACTTAAGGTTGCCCCATGATTACCAAATTTATCTACACGCATTTTTAGTAGCTTAAAAGGGGTGTCATGCCGCCCTAACAGCAAGGTACCATACTGCTGATGAGACAAACCAAGATAGGTGTTGCGAGAGTAAAACTGTCCCTTGTTATTTTTACTGTCGGTATCGACATCAATGCCATACTCAAGCTGATAAATTAAATCCGTATCATTGGTTAAGGGTTGCTGTGCTTTGACGCCCAAATAAGAAAAATTGGAATTGAGTTCAGTAATTTTTTCATCCTTCGGTGACTGAGTATCAGTTTTAGTCACCCGATAATCCTTGTCATAATCGGTCTGAACATAATCTGCGGTCAAAAAGACTTTACCATAAATGAGGGGTGCTGCTTGGGTATTGACCATTGAGACTAATAGCCCGATTGGGACAAACCATAGGTTTTTTATCATGTGCTTGCTACTCGCTATTGTTACTTTGCTATTGTTACATTGATTGCGCTATAAATACGCTGGGTTAGTATTTAATTTTACGAAGGAAATGGATAATAACAAAAAAGACTAACCAGTCAATCTGATTAGTCTTTTTAAAGGCGTCTAATTTAGATAATTAAATTAGAATTTATACTCTAAGCCACCACCGACGATCGTTTTATCTGAAACATTATCAGTATCGATTTGTGCCGCGTACAAGTGACCTTTAGTAGCTTTATTGATAGTGTATTCAGCCCCTAATGCAATTTCTTGAGCATCACGGTCTTTCACACCACTTTGGTTTGAAGTGTCAATATATTGTGCTTTAACCGCCCATGGCGTTGCCCCAATTTTGTATTTACCACTTACTAACCAAGATTTTTCATCATCTGATTTATCAGCCACATCTGTTTCTTGGTACAATGCACCTAAAGTGAGGCCAGGCACCATGTTGATTTTACCCATGTCTACAGAGCCTGCTAATCGCCATGCACTATCAGTTTTACTACTTTGAATATTATTGTCGTAACCTGCTGCTAGATAGACACCATTTTGATCATAAGCTAAAGATGCAGAATAACCGTTTGCACCCTCATCGATATCAGTATTAGCAACATCAGCATCTTTATCTTCTTCAGATAATACTGCAGCAGCCATAAATGTAACTGGCACACCTACCAATGTTGGTGATTTATAAGCAATCACGTTGTTAACACGGTTTTCACCTACCATTAGCTTGCCTAGCGCTACGTTATCGTAATCATTGAATACATCAACACCGCCTTTAGCTAATTTAAAAGGGGTGTCATGACGACCCGCAATTAAAGTACCCATTGTATTGTGCGCTAAGCCAATAAAAGTATTACGTGAGTAAAATTGACCTTTACCATTTGTATCAGCATCAACATCAATACCGTATTCCAATTGATAGACTAATTTAGTAGTGTCAGTAAGATCATCTTCACCTTTAAAACCAATGCGCGAAGAGTTAGAAACCAATTTTGTGGTACTAGTATCTTTATTTGCAGCAGTTTTATCATCAACATCTGTATATTCGCCAGTTAATAAGACTTTACCATATACAGTAGGGGCAGCATGGGCAGCAGTAATTGAAGCTAGAGCGATAGCAGAAACTAGAGCGATTTTTTTCATAAGGATTTCTCCACAGTATCCTAGGTAAAACTACACAGATGCGTAGCAATTCTTTTGTATAGATAGATTTTGCCAACAATTTGTTACAAAACAATGAAACGGTTAACAAAATCTAAAACTTTCCTTGTGAAAGTAGAGTAATTCACTCTGAAACATTTTGCAATATTTTTATGCCATAAAAAAACCACCAGTTACAAATCTGATGGTTTTTTGAATAATTGATAGGTTTGAATTGCTAAAATCTAGTTAGCTTTGAGATTAAGACGGGCTTGATGCAACAATGGCTCAGTATATCCGCTGGGTTGTACTGTACCTTTAAAGATAAGATCGCGAGCTGCATTGTATGCCCAAGTGTTATAATCATTTGCCATTGGGATATAAGCCGGATCGTCTTTGCTTTGCTCATCGACCATTTTTGCCATACGTTTGAGTACGTCATCCACTTGTTGTGGCGTCACAACCCCATGCGCTAGCCAGTTAGCAACGTGCTGACTAGAAATACGCAAGGTAGCGCGGTCTTCCATCAAGGCAACGTCGTCAATATCCAGTACTTTAGAACAGCCAACGCCTTGGTCAACCCAGCGCGCTACATATCCTAAAATACCTTGAATGTTGTTTTCAAGCTCGGCAGTTTTTTGCTCATCTGTCCAGTTGGTATCCGTAGCAAGTGGCACGGTTAAAATGTCATCTAGCTTGGCAGGCTCGCGGTTTTTGATATCATCTAACACGTCCATGACGTTGGTTTCATGGTAGTGCATGGCGTGAAGCGTTGCGCCTGTTGGTGATGGTACCCAGGCACAAGTCGCGCCTGACTTTGGATGATTGGACTTGGTGGCAACCATTTCTTTCATGTTGTCAGGTTTTGCCCACATGCCTTTACCGATTTGCGCTTTACCAGGTAAGCCCAATTTGACACCCATGTCTACGTTCCAGCGCTCATAAGCATTAAGCCAATCGGTATTTTTCATGTCGTTTTTACGGACAAAGGGGCCCGCTTTCATACTGGTGTGCATCTCATCACCGGTACGATCCATAAAGCCTGTGTTAATAAAGATAACGCGGTTTTTAGCAACGCGGATACATTCTTTTAAGTTAACGGTAGTACGGCGCTCTTCATCCATGATACCGACTTTTAAGGTATTCTCGGGTAGGTTTAACGCTTTTTCTACTGCAGAGAATAAATCCACCGTAAATTGCACTTCTTCTGGACCGTGCATTTTTGGTTTTACGATATACATTGAACCTGTACGTGAATTGCTTAAGCTGTTTTTACCCAAGATATCTGGCAGGCTACACAGGGGTGTGATTAGCGCATCCATGATGCCTTCATAAATTTCTTCTTGTTTGCCTTCAAAATCGACTAAAATCGCGGGGTTGGTCATCAAGTGACCGACGTTACGAATCAGCATCACTGAACGGCCGTGCAAGGTAACTTTACCACCATCTGGCGCGGTGTATTCACGGTCAGGGTTCATGGTACGGGTGGTTTGTTTGCCATTTTTTTCAAAGCTATCTTTTAGGTCGCCTTTCATCAAGCCAAACCAGTTGCGATATACTTCTACTTTCTCTTCGGCGTCAACGGCAGCGACTGAGTCTTCACAGTCTTGAATGGTGGTAACCGCAGCTTCCATCAATACATCTTTGATGCCTGCAGGGTCATCTTTACCCACATGGCTTGATGGGTCAATTTGGATTTCGGCATGTAAGCCGTTATTTTTCAGCAAAATACCCGTTGGATTTGCCGCATCGCCTAGGAAACCTGCGAATTTTTCTGGCTGAGCTAATGAGGTAGTTTTGTCACCTTGGAGTATCACTAATTTACCGTCTTCAACTTTAAAACCGGTAACGTCAGCATATTTACCCTCCGCTAAGGCAAAGTTGGCATCCAAGAAATTTTTGGCGTATTTTACGACTTCGGCACCACGAACAGGGTTGTAGCCTTTGCCTTTTTCTGCGCCATTGGTCTCATCGATGACATCAGTACCGTATAGCGCATCATACAAGCTGCCCCAACGCGCATTTGCTGCGTTTAGCGCATAACGGGCATTGCGTACAGGTACCACTAACTGTGGTCCTGCGATATGGGCAATTTCGTCATCCACGTTTTGGGTTTCAACCAAAAAGTCATCGCCTTCTGGTACGATGTAGTTGATGTCTTTTAAAAATTGGGTATAAGCGGCTTTGTCGATTTGACCGTTGCTAGCGGGGTTGTTGTCATGCCAGTCATCGATTTGGGTTTGAATCTCGTCACGTTTTGCCAACAATGCTTTATTACGGGGTTGGAATGCTTTGACAATTTTTTCAAATTCTTGCCAATATTTTTCGTTATCGATGCCCACGACTGGCGTAACTTCATTGGCAATGAAGTTATAAAGCTGTGTATCAATTGCTAGACTACCCTTTTGAACGCGTTCTGACATGGCATTTTTCCTTATGTTTTGACCTAAAATAGCAAAAAATTCACATTTGATTATACGAACA
This sequence comes from Moraxella sp. CTOTU49097, assembly GCF_032064105.1. Taxonomy (NCBI): domain Bacteria; kingdom Pseudomonadati; phylum Pseudomonadota; class Gammaproteobacteria; order Moraxellales; family Moraxellaceae; genus Moraxella; species Moraxella sp. CTOTU49097. Next base: position 42,733 of record NZ_DAMBOA010000002.1, read on the forward strand.
TCATTTATAAAAATAAAGAAATAAAAACTATTTATTTTTTAAATAATCGTTATATATAAATTTTTGTGCTAAGGGTTTTATCACTGATTTTTGGTAAAATATCGCTTTATTAACGTGCCAATAAGTGAGTAACCCCTTGTCAAATTCCGCTCTTATCAATAACCCAGTACAAACGGACGGCAGTTTTGATGAATTAGCCGTCATCGACTTGGATAACGATAACTCTGTCTATCAGCCAAAACCCATCGACATCACCCCTGTTTTGGCATTTTTGGGTTGCACGACGTCGGATAAATGGCTCAAAGCCGCGATGGCAGATTTGCCGACCATCATCCAAGATCATGCCAATTGTGAAAAAAAAGCCGCAGGCACCGCGATGAATTTGATTTTTCGCTATATGTCGCATACCGAGCTGCAATTAAAGCTTGCTCAACTGATTCGAGAAGAAATGCTCCATTATGAGCAAGTGATGGGATTGATGGCAGAACGTGGACAAGCATGGCAACATATTGCTGCAGGTCGCTACGCCGCAGGTATGCTCAAACATAAACGCACTTACGAGCCGCAAGCGATGATAGACACGTTAATTATTGGTGCTTTCATCGAAGCCCGATCGTGTGAACGTTTTTGGGCACTGTCACAAGTGATTGAGGATGAGCGTTTGGCAAAATATTATCGCTATTTGCTAAAATCAGAAAGTCGTCATTTTGAAGATTATTTGGCATTAGCACAAAGTATCAGTGACGAGCCGATTGATGCGCGGGTGGCTTTTTTTCGTCAAGTAGAAACGCAGCTCATCAATGAACCCGATGATGAATTACGCTTTCATAGTGGGGTACCTAGTTGGATTGCGTAAGGGTTTTCGTAAGCGCTTTGTAGACTGTAATGATAAAAAAAGCTAACCATCAAATGGGGTAGATGGTTAGCTATTACAATTTAATCCTCAGACTTACTCACTGCCACTTACTGTCACTCACTACCAACGCTTGGAATAGAGCCATCAGGATTTATAGTGCGTTTTTGGGCATTTTCTGGGGTACTATAAAGATTGCGCTCATTAATGGTGTCACTCTTTAGCCCCTCATTACCAACCGCGTCCCCGCCAATGGTATGTTCATTGACATTATCATCGAATGCTTGTCCCGGTTGGTCACGACGATCGACGAACTCGGCAGACTTATCGCCTAAATTAACGTGTTTGGTTTGTGCTTCTGGTGAATTCATGGTCATTCCTTTTTTGGTATCAATTTTGGCTATCCACCCAACAACATGCTTAAATTTAACTTAATGATATCGAAAATTAGTGATCTCGGTCGATATCTACACTACCGTCTGATAACGTATGAAGTGAATTTTCTGCATTAAGATTGGCTTGGGCAATTTGCTGTAATTTCTGCGCCTCTTCCTCAGAAATACGCGCCACATTTTCATCCGATAATTCGCCATTCGCCACGTCTTCTGCGGATTGGACTTTCACCGCCGCTTGTGGAGTATTATCAAAAATATCGGGTGTTTCCATTGACGGGGACATGCCTGTAGTGACACCATCCCCTGATTGGTGGGTGACACTGTCTTCTACTATAACGGCTTGCGGGGTCACAGCGACACCTGTTTTTGGATCCACAATTTCTACATTATTTTGATTCTGCATTTTTTATTCCTTTAATTAATTGTTATCGCTCAATAAGTTATTATTTTTATGAGTTGAGCTGTATAAATTAGTCAATCAAAACTGAATGATTAAAAGCTTAGTATTCAAAAGTTTAACAATTAAAATTCTAGTGATTGTCAGTACGCAATGATTCGTCAATAAAAGGGGTGCTTTCACTTTTGTCTAAGTCTTGTGGCTCACCTTTCACGCTATTCTGTTTATCCAAATTTTCTGATAATTGACTAGGATCCACATTTTCTGTGGCTTTTTGAATCTCGGTTTGGTTACTTGATTGATTCTGTGCTTGGTTTTGTGCTTGATTCTGTGACATGATAATTTTCCTTATGTTTTTTATTAGTATCAATTCAAGTCAAAGATTTTAATCAAAGACTTCTAAATAGAGCACGATTAAATTTATGTAAAAAAATAGCCAATTCAATCGCTTTTATACTTTTGCTTTTATAAGTTCGATAGTAGCAAATAAAGCCAGTTTATGATAAGTGTTCGCGTAACAAGCTGTTATCACTATGTGATAAGTGTTTAGCTGTGTGAAATTTTGGTAGATTTATTACTATTCGGTAAATTTTGAACGCTGGGTGTAAATCAGCGCAGCACTCATCAAAAAAACCGCCATCTTCTCTAGATAGCGGTGTAATTGACTCAAAACCTATGACTAGCAACATTAGCTTTTTCTAGTGATTTTGGTCAATAAATAATCTTGTGCCGAGAATGCTGCTTCACCTTCACGAGGGGTAATCGCTCGCCATGTGCCTTTGGCATCAAGCTCCCATGCATTAACATTGTCTTTGAGGTAATTGTGCAAATCTTCCATAATGCGTTTGAAGACGATTGGGTCTTCAATGGGGAAAGCCACTTCAACGCGGCTAAACAAATTGCGATCCATCCAGTCTGCACTGGCGCAATATAAACGGTGAGTGCGTTTGCCATTAGCATTGGGATTTTGATGCCCATTGGCAAAATAATACACGCGGGTATGCTCCAAAAAACGCCCAACGATAGAGCGCACGGTGATGTTGTCGGATATGCCGGGTAATTGCGGACGAATACAACACATTGAACGAATAATTAGATTGACTTTAACGCCTGCTTGCGATGCTTCATATAGCTTGTCAATCAGTAGTTTTTCGGTCATCGCATTGACCTTGATGATGATATGCGCCTCTTTGCCTGCTTTGGCATGGGCAATTTCGTTGTCAATAAAACCCATGAGTCTATCATGTAAGGTGAAGGGTGCGTGCAGTAATTTTTGCACTTTGGCTGGTTTGCCCATGCCTGTGAGTTCGTTAAAGATTTTATGCACATCTTCGGTGATTGCTTCATTGGCGGTAAATAGACCATAGTCGGTATAAGCTTTGGCATTGCCCGCATGGTAGTTGCCTGTGCCCAAATGCACATAGCGGCGGATTTTATCTTCCTCACGGCGCACAATCATCATCAGCTTGGCGTGGGTCTTGTAGCCGACGATGCCATACACCACCACTGCCCCAGCCTGCTGCAGAAAGTTTGCTACTTCGATGTTGGATTTTTCATCAAAGCGCGCGCGTAGCTCAATCACCGCGGTGACTTCTTTGCCTTTACGCGCAGCTTCGGCCAGCGCTTGGACAATTTCAGAGTTTGTCCCCGAGCGGTAAAGGGTCTGTTTAATGGCTAATACATGCGGGTCATTGGCGGCTTGGCGCAAAATGTTGACCACAGGTGAAAACGAATGAAACGGGTGATGCACCAATACATCTTGCTTACGAATGGCATGAAATACGTTTTCATTTTTATCCAAGCTATCACGGCGAAACGCTTTGGGAATGGCATGATTAAACGGCTGATAACGCAAATTTGGGATTTTAAAATCAAACAACAAACGCGTCAGATTGACAGGACCATTGACACGGTATAGTTGCTCTTGGCTTAAACCAAACTCATCAAGTAGATAATCCACCATCGGCTGTGGGCAATAGGTGGTCACTTCTAAGCGCACTTTGGCACCAAATCGACGGTTCTCTAACTCACCTTCCAACGCTTTCGCCAAGTCTTCGACATCGTCGGATAAATCTAAATCGGCGTTACGCGTCAAACGAAATTGGTGGCAGCCAGTGACCGTCATACCAGGGAATAAGTCTTCGATATGCCCGTGAATCACTGCGGTTAGCATGATGTGATGTTCTTTACCACCTGTCAGTTCATTGGGTAAGCGAATAACCCGCGGTAAGCTTCGAGGTGCAGGCACAATCGCCATGTTAATATCACGACCAAAGCCATCTTTGCCCTCTAAGCCCACCATAAAATTCAAGCTTTTATTGACCAATCTAGGAAAAGGATGGGCAGGGTCAATACTAATCGGCGTCAGCACGGGCGCGACTTGTTCGGCAAAGTATTTTTTTACCCATGCGGCTTGCTCTGGGGTCAACTCATCACGTTTTAGGTAGCGAATGTCTTGCTCCGCCAGTGCAGGCAAAATTTCATCGTTCAAAATACGGTATTGCTCATCCACCGCATGATGGGCGATTTCAGAGATATATGACAAAACCTTACTGGGACGCATCCCATCGATACTGCTCACCACATCGCCCATTTGTACTTTTTGCATCAAGCCTGCGACACGGATTTCAAAAAATTCATCTAAATTGGATGAAAAAATAATCAAGAAAAACAGTCGTTCAAGTAGTGGATGGCGGGGATTGGTGGCTTGGGCGAGTACCCGCTGATGAAACTGTAACAGTGACAATTCACGATTAAAGTACAGCTCGCTATCGTCTTGTTGGGATTCAAACACGTTTGGGTAGCAAATACTGTTAAAGCCTAGTATCGGATTGATTTGTGATACATGCTCTTCGCTGGGTTTATCTTGTTTGGCAGTGTTTGGCATAGCACAGTCCTTTTATGGTCAAGCATTTTTAACAGTGTAAAGTTAACAATGTAATGATAAGCGTGTAATGATACATGAGTTTTTTGACTATTCCGTGTCGGGCAAATCTGCCGCACCCATGCGCCTTAAAATAATTTGGGTTTTGTTAAGCAGGCGGCGGTCGTTACGGTTGTCTTCAAAATATTTGGGGTTAGGTAACATGGCAATCAAAGATGCGGCTTGTCGCTTGGTCAAATGCGCTGCCGACTTATGGTAGTAGTGCTGAGCGGCTGCTTCAATGCCATAAATGCCTTTGCCAAACTCTGCGACATTGAGATAAGCAAGCAAAATCCGCTCTTTGGTCCACAGATTTTCAATCATCAAAGTAATTAACGCTTCTTCGCCTTTGCGAAAATACGAGCGGTTGGGGTATAAAAATAAATTCTTGGCAAGCTGTTGGCTAATGGTTGAGCCACCCGCGCTGATAGCTCCCGCTTTTTCATTTTTCTTAATCGCATTCTCAATGCCCTGCACATCAAAGCCAGCATGATTGACAAAGTTGGCATCTTCACTGGCAATCGCCGCGCGTTTTACATTCACCGAAATTTGATTATCATCCACCCAGGTCTGACTGACAGGGGCAAAATTGCCCAAGCGATACAGTATCATGAACATGCTGTTGTTGATAGGCTGGGTTTTCCAGCCAACCAATAAGGCTGCAACTATTACATGAAACGCAACAAAGCAGGCAATAACTATGAGCAAAATACGCTTAAACCAGCCGCCAAACCCGATACCGCGGTTGGTGGGTGGTAAAGCTGTGTTGACACCTTTGGGCTTTAACGACATTTTGGTAGCAGTTTTTTTGGTAGTTGGTTTGGATTTAGGCACGATGTATTCCTAGCGGCGGGGGCAAAAGCAGCGATGGCTTAAGCTAAAAATATAACGTATTATGGCATTTTTGGCTATATGCTAAGGCAGAATATGTCCGACTTCGACGCGCAAAACATCACAAACATCCACGATCACATTATGGCTGACCCAACTACTTGGCGATTATATGGCACAGTCGGCTGTCATCTGTGTGAAATCGCTGAAAGCTTATTGCTGCAAGCACAAGCCGTTGCCGATATACGATGGCAGTCGATTGATATTGCCGAGTTACCAGAACAAGAGATACTGGAATTTGCTGATAAAATACCTGTGCTAGTCACCGCTAACAAGACGCTATATTACCCTTTTTCCATCATGGATATTATGGCGTTAAGCTGAAAAGCCAATATAGATTATTGGCATAATATTAAAAATTTAATTCATTATGTCTTGGCAAATTTTTTTTATAATCAACTCTCTAACGCTTATCGCCCATTGTTCGCATTGCAGCCTAATAAATCACAACCTAATAACTCTTATGCGTGTTATTTCAATAGCGTAGCTAGCCCCTTTACAAAGGACCCACCATGAAAGACTTATCCAAAATGACGCATATCGAAGACTTGCGCCGCGTGGCAGAGCGTAAAGTGCCGCGTATGTTTTATGATTATGTAGACTCTGGGTCGTGGACGCAGACGACCTATTACAATAATGAAACCGATTTTGACCGTATCAAATTACGCCAAAAAGTGCTCCGCAACATGGATGGACGTAGCCTAGCCACCACTATGATTGGTCAACCCGTCACTATGCCGGTGGCCATTGCGCCTACAGGATTTACTGGGATGATGTGGGCAGATGGCGAGATTCATGCGGCGCGGGCAGCAGAAAAATTTGGTATACCCTTCTCGCTATCCACCATGAGTATCTGCTCGATTGAAGATGTCGCCGCCCATACCACAGCGCCTTTTTGGTTTCAGTTGTATGTGATGCGCGACCGTGAATTTATGAAAAATCTCATCGCCCGTGCCAAAGCAGCCCATTGCTCGGCATTGATTTTGACCGCAGATTTACAAGTGCTGGGACAACGACACAAAGACATTAAAAATGGCTTGTCTGCCCCACCCAAGCCCACCCTCACCAACCTATTAAACCTCATGACCAAGCCTGAATGGTGCTTGCATATGCTTGGCACCAGACGTCATACCTTTGGCAATATCGTCGGACATGTCAAAGGCGTGGAAAACATGTCATCGCTGGGTGCTTGGACATCGCAGCAGTTTGACCCGACGTTAAGCTGGGATGATGTGGCATGGATCAAAGACTTATGGGGTGGCAAGCTCATCATCAAAGGCATCCTTGACCCTGATGATGCTGTGATGGCGGTACGCAGTGGCGCCGATGCCATAGTGGTGTCAAATCACGGCGGACGTCAGCTTGATGGCGCGGCATCGAGTATCTCAATGCTGGCAGATATCGTACAAGCCGTACAAGCAGAAAGTGGCACCCATGCCACTAGCTGCGAGATTTTCTTAGACAGTGGCGTGCGCTCAGGTCAAGATGCGCTCAAAGCCATTGCGCTTGGCGCAAAAGCCACCATGATTGGTCGGGCATTTTTGTATGGCTTGGGGGCGTATGGCGAGGACGGTGTGCGCCGCGCGCTTGAAATTATCTATAACGAGATGGACATTAGTATGGCATTTGGTGGCTATACCAATATCCAACAGGTGAGCAAAGATATCCTCATCAAAGGCACGTATGAAGACTTACTGACTCGTCCCTTCATTGTGCGAGAGCGTAGTTAATCTAGCGTATTAAACAAAAGGACGGATGTGAAGTGTTTGCGCACTTTGCCCGTCCTTTTGCTAATCTCTTGTTAACAGCTGATTTTAAAGCTGATTTTAAAGCTTAGGTAATTGTTTTTGAAGCAGGCTTGCATCCATTTCCCGCGCTTCAAAACCCTGCGCTTCTTTCCAGCCTGCTTCATCACCAAAGTACAAGCGATTAAACTGTTCATCAAGATAAAACCGCATGGGCTGACCATTGTCGCCTTGAATCACAAAATTCTGTACAACTTCGCGAAATTTGGCACGGATATTGGCTTCATTGTGGTCGCTTGCGAGCGTCGGGGTGATGATATAAGCCAAATCGCTGTAAAGCTCGGGGCTTAACTGTCTAAACACCGCCTTGTTCTCAAGTAACTTGTGGACGATACGCTTCATATCCTCCAAACCAATCGTGCCTTCATGAAGTTCAAGAAACATCATTTTGATTGCCTCAATGTGTATCAGTATGTATCGCCAAAAAAATGCTAGTGTAACGATTAGCAGTTGAAAAATTAGTGGTTTAACGATTAGTAGTATAACCCTTAAAAAATACGTGCGTTCTCTACCTTCTTTTGGCTTAGGATAAAAAATAATTCGCTACCCTGTCTGGGCTTAATTGAATTATAGCAAGGCGCCAGTTTATCAATGGTGAAAAACTGCTGAAATAATGTTTCATATTCTTGCTTGTCGCCACCAAACGGTGGATTGCTTTCAAAATGCTTATCTAGCAATAAGCCCACCAATTTACCCGTGGGTTTGAGGAGCTTTTGCATTTGCTTGGCATAATCGCTGCGTCTACTGGGGTCAATCGCGCAAAAAAACGTCTGCTCAATAATATAATCAAACTGATACTGCGTAGGGTCTAAGCCAAAAAAATCCGCTTGTAGCAGGTGCGCTTTGGGAAAACTGGGATAGCGCTTGGCAAAATTATCCAAAGGGAGCCTAGCAAAATCCACCACATAAACATGGCTAAAACCTTGTTCGTGAAGATAGCCTGCTTCGTAGGCGTTGCCCGCACCCGGGATTAAAATCCGTGCCGATTTACTCACGCCGTTGTCGAGTAAATGCTCGATATAGGCTTGCAGGGGTGGCGAAACTTTACCGATGTCCCACCCAGTATAGCCATCATCATAGCGTTTTTGCCAAAATTCGGCGTCGTTGACTGAGTGTTCAGTTAATGTGTTGTTATCTTCCATGATTGCTGCTCCTGATAGTTTTTTAGGCTTTTCGAATGGTTAAAATTTGCTCGCTACGACCAAACGCGCCGTGTGCGTCATGCAGCACGCTACTGGTCAGACCCACGCCATCGCCCCCAAATTGTTGCACGGTCTCAAGTCCTAGCCAACGCCCAACAGGCATGCGATGCAGATGGATTTGCAAATCTAAATTAGGGAAAAACCATTCAATGGTATTGGGTTGGTGAATACGCGGTACCACGCCATTGGCGGTATCGACCATGCCCATCAAATGCACAAAGTCGGATGTGGGCTTTGTTTCGCCGTTTTCTTCGACCATGTCGATATCGGTATTGATCCACACGATGCCGTCGCCTTGGCGGTTGTCGGGGTCGGCTTTAAGATAAATACTGTCGATATAGCCACCGCCCCAATGCTTCATGCCATCCCAGTTCGGATAGCTTTCTGGATGACCAATTCGCTCATCTTCAAGCCCTGCAATCTCTGATGTGTCGCTGGTTTGCATACGCCACGCGCGGGCAACGATACAGGTTTTGCCATTGGCTGCCATGGTAGTTTCGACCAGTTCGATAGTGCGACCCGGGCGGATAATGTGGGTGGTCACGCTAACATCGCCAAAATGAATCAGCCCAAAAATATCCAGACTGATGCGTCCGATACGCATATCACTGCGCGGTTTGAATTGTTCAAGCTCGTAAGCCAACAGTCCTGTCGCTGCCGCCATATGTTGTTCGTTGTCATTCCATGCGCCTTGGCAGTGGATATTGCAGCGGTAGTTTGATGTGGTGATATCATCGGTTATGGTGCGGTCAAGCAGTGTGTAATAGGTATTGCCCATAAAGTTCCCTTTTGTGACTAAAAATTGCTTATCCATAGAAATTGGTTGTGCCTAAAAATTGGTAAAACGCCTAAAATTGCTAAAAAATTGTAGCACATTGGCTATCGGCTATTGGTGGAATTTTTGCAAAGTTGCCGCCATGATGACCCGCCAAACTTCGTACTTGCTTAGCATACACCCGATTTGCATCCGCCAAAATCTATCCACCTTCTGCCAATGAATGAGTTTGAAATGCTTAACGATTAGCCGCAAAAAGCCAGTATAATACGCGGATAATATAAAATTTTTCTGTATTTTGACACTGTCTTATATTTTGATATTAGCCTATATTTTAACAACATAAAGATAAGTAATCCTATGACTGCAACTGCCCTACTTGATACCGATCACATCAACACCGACAAGCCGCCGTTTATCTTGGTGGACGGCTCGTATTATATGTTCCGCAATTTTCACGCCTTGCCTGTCACCATGCAAACCACCCAAGGCTTACACACCAACTCCATCCGCGGCACGCTCAACGCCCTCAAAAAACTGATGGAAAAATACCGCCCAACCCACATGGCGGTGGCGTTTGATACCAAAGCGCCCACCTTTCGCCACAAGCTTTCCCCCATTTATAAAGGCGACCGCCCAGAAATGCCCGCCGAACTTGCCGAGCAAATCCCTTACATCCACAAGATGATACAAGCGATGGGCATACCGCTACTCGCGATTGAAGGCGTAGAAGCTGACGACATCATCGGCACACTCGCCCACCGTGCTTGCCTAGAAGGTCATCATGTCATCATCTCCACAGGCGACAAAGATATGTGCCAACTGGTCAATCCCTGCGTCATCGTGGAAAACAGCTTTGATGACAAACGCTATGACATCGCGGGGGTCAAAGAAAAATTTGGTGTCGAGCCCCGTCAAATCATCGACTATCTCACCCTCATGGGTGACGCATCGGATGGTATCAAAGGTGTCGCAGGCATCGGCGCAAAAACCGCGCAAAAACTGCTTGAACAATACGACAGCATTGACAATATCCTTGCCAATGTCGACCAATTAAAAGGCAAGCAACAACAAACCTTTTTGCAAAGCACCGACAGTATTGCGCTAGATAAACGCTTGGCGACCATTATCACCGACCTTGATATCGTGCCTGACTGGGAGACTTTGCGACTACCGACTGACCCAAGTTTTAACATAGCAGAAAAACGCGCAATTTTTACCGAACTGGAATTTAAAAGCGAAATAGCGTCGCTCAATCATCCGTTTCACCCGTCCAATAACGGTAATTTTAAAGCCGCTGAGTCTGCTCAAAATGCCGTGGTGGAAGCGATTAAAACTAGCCAAGATAGCAAAAATACTGCCAACAAGCAGTGGCACACTGTCACCAGCCAGGCCGATTTTGATACGTTAATCCAACGCCTTGGCGCATCAAAGCATTTTGTCATTGATACCGAAACCACCGATGTAAATTGGCAACATGCAGAGCTTGTCGGCTTGTCGTTTGCGCTGCAGTCGCATGAAGCCTACTATGTGCCCGTTGCCCACGTTGATGAGATGGGCAATCGGATTGAACAACTTGCCCGCGAGGACGTTTTAGCCCAGTTAAAACCGATTTTACAAAATCCTCAAATCGGCAAAATCGGTCAGCACTTAAAATACGACGCGCATATTTTGGCAAATTATGACATCGACTTAATCAACGAGCCGAGCAACTGGGCGATGGACACCATGCTTGCCAGCTATGTGATTAATGCTGTTGCCACCCGTCACGGTATGGACGACTTGGCGCGCCACTATCTACACACCCAAACCATCACCTTTGAAGATGTGGCAGGCAAAGGCGCCAAGCAAATCACCTTTGACAAAGTCCCTTTAACCGTCGCAAGTGACTACGCCTGTGAAGACGCCGATATCACCTATCAGCTATTTGAACTGTTTAGCGAAAAACTCAACGCCGAACCGAACAACGCCAAGCTGCTTCATGAACTAGAAATCCCCGTTGCCCAAATCCTGTGCCAAATGGAGCATGACGGGATTTTGCTCAATAAAGCGTTTTTGGGGGAACTATCCGCGCGTTTTGATGAAAAAATCCAAGCACTTGAAACAGTCGCCTTTGCGCAAGCGGGCGAAACCTTTAACCTTGCCAGTCCAAAGCAGTTGGGTGAAGTGCTGTTTGACCGTTTAGGTATTACAGGCGGTAAAAAAACCAAAACAGGTCAATATTCCACTAGCGAAGCGGTGCTTGCCACCATCGACCATCCGCTGATTGAAACCGTGCTTGAGCATCGCAGTCTGTCCAAGCTTAAAAGCACCTATACAGACGCGTTGGCAAATGTGGCAGACAGCAACGACCGCGTGCATACCAGTTATCATCAAGCGTTGACGACCACAGGACGGTTGTCATCGACTGAGCCGAATTTGCAAAATATCCCCATTCGCACCGATACTGGGCGGTTGATTCGTGGCGCGTTTATTGCCCCCAAAGGTCGCAAAGTGCTATCAGCCGACTATTCGCAAATCGAGCTTCGGCTGATGGCACACTTTGCCAATGACCCTGTGCTGATTCGCGCGTTTCAGGAAGGGCATGACATTCACCGCGCCACCGCCGCTGAGATTTTGGGCAAGGCGTTCGATGATGTGACGAGCGAAGAACGCCGCCAAGCCAAAGCGGTGAACTTTGGGCTACTCTATGGCATGAGTGAATTTGGGCTTGCCAAGCAGTTGGGCTTCACTCGCCAGCAAGCGCAAGACTATATCAAGCTGTACTTTGCCCGCTACCCTACGGTGCGTGCCTATATGCAAGCCACCCGCACGGCTGCGCAAAACCAAGGCTATATCACCACGATTTTGGGGCGTAAGCTATTCACCCCCGATATGCAGCACCCCAACCGCGGCGTGCGCCAAGCGGCAGAACGCGCGGCGATTAATGCGCCACTACAAGGCTCAGCTGCCGATATCATCAAACTTGCTATGATTGCGGTGAATGAGGTATTGCCCACAGAGCACGCTAAAATGCTACTACAGGTGCATGATGAGCTGGTGTTTGAAGCCGATGAGGATAAAGCCGAGGCGATTGCCGAGTTGATAAAAAACGCCATGCAAGATGTGTTGTCAAAAACCGCTAAGGAAAAAGGCTGGGATGTGGATTTTGCCGTGCCGCTTGTGGTTGAAGTGGGTATTGGTGATAATTGGGATGAGGCGCATTAATTTTTTAAGCTTAAAGGAAAACCCACAGATTTTGTGGGTTTTCATTAATAAATAATTTTTAAAATAAATACATTTCATTTTTTTCAATATCATTCCAAATATCTTTATCACTTATTAACAATGCTCTATTTTTAATATCTAAAATTTCAGATGCTATAGCATTTTGTTCTTTCAATTCAAAATGACTTTTCCAACTATCGTAGTAACACAGTTTAACACATAGATAAGTAAACATATGCGGAGTAAAAATGCGTTGCGAAGATATTCTCATATCTTCACTCAAAGTAAAATGAAGATGAGAACATGAATGTAATAAGGGTTTGTAACCTTTCCTGTCAAAATCATATCTGATATAAATGGGATTATTATTTTGAATCTGCTCATTCAAAAATTGCTCATAATCGTCTTCATTTACTAATTCATCTAAATCACTATCAGACATTTCATCAATTTCTTCTAAAGAAAACACTTGATTAAGATAATCAGTTTTAGAAAAAGAAATATTGGGGTTTTGAATAAAAGAGTATCTTAAATATTCATTGTCCCATGAAAATTGAAAAAATGAATCATCATTCAAAATAATTTCATAATCCAAATTTTTCACGATACAATTGTAGATATCAATATGTTTATTACCTCTACAAACTTTTTTGAATTCTTTAGAATAACATCCAATTTGATTCGGACCAATATCCTTGAATAAATTTAGTCCTTTCAAATGTTTAATAGATTCGTCAATTGAAATCTTAAAAACAGATTTGTTTATCATTTCTTTTGACCTGTAAAGTCAAGATTTTTGATTAATTCTTCGATTGGAATACCTGTTTGTGCAGATAATCCTTCTAATACTCTTGAAACTGTGTTTAATTCAGATTGGACTTTATCCATACCTCTTAAAATTGTTTTGGTAGTTTTATAATTTGGTTGAATAAAATTTAGTAAGTAATTGTTTGCTTTAAGTTTTTGCATTTCTTCATAACAATAACTTCCACCATTGATAAAACCTGTAAGTTTTACCCAGCCCTTACTTCGAGTAATTGCTGTGAACAATTGATTTCTATTACGTATTGAATCTCTATTATTAAATGCCGAATCAACACCTAAGACATAAACCATTCCTACTTCATTCCCTTTAGCTTTATTAATTGTTGATAAAGTAACATTTCCTTTAACAGAAAAGTTAGTGTTATTGTTAGGTGCATTTAAAAGATTGAAAACTCTTATCTCTCTTGAAGTCAATTTTTTACTAAGACTATCAAAATAATTAGCAACGTTTTTTTGGTCTAAAGAGATGACACAAATATCCTCTGGATTCAGAGACTCATTAAATATGTCATTAAAAATTTCATTACAAATATAATCTGTTTCTTCCTCCAAGGAGTTGAATAAATTTATAGAAATAGAATCAGTGTCAAAATAATCATTAGTTTCAATTGGGCTACTTTCTAATGGTCGTTCAATAACCATATTATCACCCTCATTTGATTCGCCTGCTAAAACTTTAAAACCTAAGTCTTCCCAATGCTTATTATTTTCTAAACGTTGCAAAACTTTATTGTTATAGATACCAAGTCCTAGTGCAAATGCACTTGTAAGAACATATCTTGGATTTCTATAACATTTGTGAAGGATTATGTCCTGTAAGATATTATCTTTTCTACTAAAATCTACAAAATATTCTCCACTCTCATTTTTACCAAACGTTTCTTTTTCATCTTGCATTTCTATATCGAAAATATTTTGAAAATCATCGTATGCCCAGACTATTCTTTTATACCTTGTAATTTTATAGCATATTTGATAGAAGAAACGATTGAAGTCTTGTCCTTCATCAATTAAAGTTAAATCATAAATCTCTTTTAATTCATGTTCGTTTAATCTTTCACAAATATATGAAAATGGGTTACTTGGACGAGCGTTTTTTGCTGTAGTAAATGAAATTCTTGGTATCTGATTATGAAAACAGACTTCTGAATAGACTCCAGCTAAGCTATTCCCACCCCAACCATGTAAAATGTGAATTTTGTTCCAATCTGGCTCTTGATTGTCAGAAAAATCTCTATAGAATTTTTCTATCAAATATTTTACTTGTTCATACAGTGCCTTAGTGTAATATGTATAAAGTATTTTAGCTTCTGGGTTTTGAAGGTGATAGAGTGCGGCTTTCATAGCTAATATTACTGTCTTACCCGACCCTGCTAACCCTCTAATTCTTTGGGGGGAATCAATAATATTTAATGCTGCTCTTTTTTGCTCAATATCGAAAGTCGCTTCCCTGTTTTGAATAATAGAAAGCACTTTACCTTTATTTAAAGTTTCTTTGTCTTGAGATAATGCCCTATCACTTTTCTTTTTTAGATTAACTGTACCTTCAATTACAGCAACTAACAGGTTGAATTCATCAACGCTTAGTTCCTCAACTTTATTATCAAAAATAGTTGATCTTAATTGCTCTTGAGAAATTATATCTGGCTCACTGCCACTATAATTAGTAATAAATATTTTAGGAGTGACATTGATTTTAAAAGTTCTTCTATCTACTTTGAATTCATCCCTTTTAAATATTTTGGACATTATGTGTCCATCTAAATCATCCAATTTTCTAATTTCAGTACTGTTATAATCTTTAATACTTTCCAAGCACCGAAAGAAAATTACACCATACTCCCTCGAAACAAGTAAAACATGAGCCTTTACAACATCATCTAAAGTTTCACCACGATAAAATGGAAAATTGTAATAAACGTTACAATCTTCAATTTTAAATTGTTCGATAGTTTTAATCAGTAGATTAGCACTTGAATCCTGTCTAAGTTTTAATTCATCGGCAATAATTATCATATATTTTCACTTTATATTGAATTTGTGTTTAAAATCAAATCGCCTTTAACTGCTCAATTTGCTTATGCATTTCGGCAAGTTGGCTATCCATCTCCGCAAGTTTCGCTTTCTCGTTTTCCACCACATTGGCAGGCGCTTTACTTACAAAGCTTTCATTAGACAGCTTACTACGCAGACTTTCAGCTTGTTTGATAAGTTTTTCTTGCGCTTTGGCAAGGCGATTAAGCTCCGCCGTTGGGTCAATCAAGCCTTTCATCGGCACGAGCACTTTTAACTGACCGACCATACTTGATGACGACAACGGTAACTCTTTATCAGAGCCGTCACCCGCATTCACAATAGTCAGCGTATCGACTTTGGCAAGCGATTTAAACTGATTTTCAATACGGCTTAGGCGCGCAGTTTCCTCATCGCTGATGTTATCAAGTAGCACAGGCAGACGCACCGCATTGCCAAGCTTCATCTCACCGCGGATGTTACGAATCGCCCCAATCAGCGCTTGTAGCCACGTCATGTCATGCTCAGTCTGTAGGCTGATGAGGCTGTCATCCGCTGTTGGGAAGGCAGCAGTCATAATACTGTCAGTCGCTTTTTTATCGATGATAGGGGCAATGGTCTGCCAAATGCTCTCGGTGATATACGGCATAATCGGGTGGGTAAAGCGCATGGCGACTTCAAGGCAGTTGAGCAGCACATAGCGGATTTGGGCTTTACGCTCATTGCTTACGCTATCGTCATTCAGGCTCGATTTGGCAAGCTCGACATACCAGTCGCAGTATTCATTCCAGATAAACTCATAGATATCTTGGCTCACCAAGTCAAAACGGTACTGGCTCATGTGCTCATGGATGGCTTTCACCGTGGAATTTAGACGGCTCATAATCCACTGCTCTGGCAATTCCCACAATGCAGTATTGGCAGTTTTATCGATGTTGAGGGCGTTTCCTTCCTTATCGACACAGTTCATCAGCACAAAACGGGTGGCGTTCCAAATCTTGTTACAAAAATTGCGGTTGCCTTCAATGCGCTTGAGGTCAAAATTGATATCACGTCCCGTACTGGCAAGCGAGGTAAAGGTAAAGCGCAGCGCGTCCGTGCCAAACGCAGGGATACCGTCGGCAAATTCTTTGCGCGTGGCTTTTTCGATTTTTTGCGCGTCTTTGGGGTTCATAAGACCCGTGGTGCGTTTGGCGACTAGGGTTTCTAAATCAATGCCGTCAATCAGGTCAATCGGGTCAAGTACGTTGCCTTTGGATTTGGACATTTTTTGCCCTTGTCCATCACGCACCAAGCCATGCACATACACCGTCTTAAACGGCACTTGCGGGTTGCCGTCTTTGTCTTTGATGAAGTACAGGGTCATCATCATCATACGGGCAACCCAGAAGAAAATGATGTCAAAACCTGTGACCAATACGCTGGTTGGGTGGAAGGTTTTGAGCGCTTGGCTATAGTCCTCAAAGTTTAGCTCGCCTGTCCAATCAAGGGTGCTAAACGTCCACAATGCCGAGCTAAACCAAGTGTCTAGTACATCACTATCTTGGCGCAGCGCTAGGCTGTCAGCAAGGTGGTATTTTTGGCGCACTTCCGCTTCATCACGCCCGACATAGATATTGCCTTCGTCATCGTACCAAGCAGGGATACGGTGTCCCCACCAGAGCTGACGGCTGATACACCAGTCTTGGATATCGCGCATCCACGCCATATACATATTTTTGTACTGGGCAGGGACAAACTCGGTGCGCCCGTCTTCCACCGCCTCGATGGCAGGTTTTGCCAGTTTTTCGATGGACACATACCATTGGTCAGTGAGCCACGGCTCAACGATGGTATTACTGCGGTCGCCTTTAGGCACTTTTAAATCATGCGGTTTGATTTCTTCAAGCCAGCCTTCAGCCTCGCTTTGCTCAACCATTTTTTTACGCGCGGCAAACCGCTCAAGTCCTGCATACTCGCTAGGTGTGGTCTCAAGCTGTGGCTCTTTGGTTTGTAAATCAGTGAAAATCTGCATCTCTGGCAAGATATGCGCTGAATTATCAAAAATATTAATCATCGGCAAATTGTGGCGTTTGCCTGTTTCGTAGTCATTAAAGTCATGGGCAGGGGTGATTTTGACACAGCCTGTACCAAATTCCATGTCCACCGCTTTGTCATCGCCCACAATCGGCACAATGCGACCGGTAATCGGTAGCGTGACGGTTTGCCCGATAAGATGCTGGTAGCGTGCGTCTTCGGGGTTCACGGCAACGGCGGTATCACCGAGCAAGGTTTCGGGGCGGGTGGTGGCAACGACAAGATAATTTTTACCGTCTTGGGTTTTGGCGTTTTTATCGGTCAAATAATAGCGAAAATGCCACAGTGAGCCTTTTTCGTCATGGTTTTCTACTTCAAGGTCGGATAACGCAGTTTGCAGTTTGGTATCCCAATTGACTAGACGTTTACCGCGATAAATCAGCCCATCTTCGTACAGACGCACGAACACTTCTTTGACGGCATTGGACAAGCCATCATCCATGGTAAAACGCTCACGGCTCCAGTCCACCGAGCTACCTAGACGGCGGATTTGGCGGGTGATGTTGCCACCACTCTCGGCTTTCCACTCCCAAATCTTTTCAAGGAATTTTTCACGACCCAAATCATGGCGTTTGATGCCTTGGGCGTTCAATTGACGCTCAACGACCATTTGCGTGGCAATCCCTGCGTGGTCGGTACCTGGCTGCCAGAGGGTATTTTCGCCCAGCATTCGGTGATAGCGGGTGAGCGTGTCCATGATGGCATTGTTAAAGCCATGCCCCATGTGCAGTGAGCCTGTAACATTCGGCGGTGGCAGGGCAATAGAAAACGATTGTTGTTTGTCATAGCTTGGCTGAAAGTAGCCTTTGTCTTCCCACACTTGGTACATGCCGTTTTCGACGTCGCTTGGGTTGTAAGCGTTTTCTAAAGACGTTAAGGCTTGGGCGATTTGATGTTGCGTGCTCATAGATGGTCAACTTTTGCAATAAAAAAGAAAGGAATGTCAAAAAGGTAATTAACGGATTTTACCGTAAATTGCCTAGATTGTAGAGTATTTTGTGGGTAAGATAGCGGTTGATAAAATAATAAATGGGTTAATAACTCGTAAGGTTTGCGTTATGCACTTAGACTCTCTAAAGATTAAGAACTTTCGGATTTTGGAAGATGTGACAATTGAGAAATTGGGTCATGTGAATTTGATTGTGGGAAAAAATAATTCGGGGAAAAGTACCGTTCTTGAAGCCTTAGCTTTATTAGCAAGTGGGTTTAATCCTGAAGTAATGCTATTTATTTCAAATAATAGAAATGTATATCGTCATCTAAATACAAAAGACACAGAATCTAAGGTATTTTCAATTGAAAATATTATAAGTAAATCTAATGAAGACCCCTTTTTGAATTGGACTTATATTGGAAATCAAAGCCATTATTTAACTTTTGGTTATGTTAAGAATGATAAAAATAATAATTTGGACATAGATAGAGAAAAAGGATATTCATTTACCTATTTTATTGATGATAGAAATTTTATGAACTTTGAAGTCAAAGCTATAAGTAATAGAGCTTTATTTATGGATATGTCCGAAAATTCACATCATATGAAAAAGAAAGCTTTTAATTTTGGTTATATCACTACTAATAACATTGACTTAAATTTGTTTGCTTCTTCATGGGATAAAATTGCATTAACAGATGATGAAAATTTAGTTTTGGAAATGCTTAAGTTGATTGATAGCGATATAACTAACTTGGCTTTTCTAAGTTTGGTGGATTCTGAAACAAGAATACCATTTGTTAGACTTAAAAATATTGAACGAAGAATACCATTACATCAAATGGGTGATGGAATTTTCAGACTATTACAGATTATTTTAGAAATTCCAAAGTCAAAAAATAGTATCCTTTTAATAGATGAATTTGAAAACGGACTACATTACAGCGTTCAGCCCAAAGTTTGGGAACTTATCTTTGAACTCGCCCACCGCTTTAACATCCAAGTATTTGCCACTACCCACAGTTGGGACTGTATCGAAAGTTTTTCCCAAGTCGCCAAAGACCGCACCGACATGGAAGGCGTATTATTTCGCATGGGTCACAGCGTCCGCAAATCTGATAAAGGCAAACTTATCGCTACCGTATTTGATGAAGATGACTTATACAATCTAACTAAAATGAACATTGAGGTTAGATAATGATAAAACACCTGATTGTTGAAGCGGAATCGGATAAATCATTTATCCAAGCATTTTTGCGTCATGAAAAACTAAATCTTCAACTAAACATTGATGTTGCAACACCACAAGATTTTGAATCAACTGCCTACACAACAAAACAAGCCGTTTTCCAACAACTGCCAAGATTGGCAAAACTTCTGGAAACAGGACAAGTCAGTCATATTGGCATTTTAGTTGATATGGATTTTACCGATAAAACCGATATCAAAAGTCAAAATTTACAACAAATTAGCGAGCGATTGAACCCTTTAGGTTTTCATCAACGCCAGCAAAAAAACGATAATTTAGGCTTTTACTTTGAAAATTCGGATTACGATAATCCAATCGGTGTTTGGCTAATGCCAAATAATCAAGCTGAGGGATACCTTGAAACTTGGGTAAAAATGGCGATGTCATCCGACCAACAAAGTCACTTTACCCAAATTGAAAACTTTATCCAAAGTCTAGGGACATCGCATTTTAAAAACCCAGTTACCGCAATGGACAAGGCTCGAATTTTTACTTGGCTCTCGACTCAAACAAAGCCCACACAAGACTTATCAAAAAGTTTAGAATTGATAGCCGCGGACAATCCTGTTTATCAAAACTTCAAGCATTGGCTAGTCACCACTTTTCAGTAATTTAACCTATCACCCCTGGTAAGGGATTCGCCAAAATCGTTTGGGTTTGTTTGGCGCGAAAATCACTGATTTTTTGCGCAAGGGTGCTATCACCAATCGCCAAAATTTGCGCTGCCAGCAGCCCTGCATTTGCCGCACCCGCTGCCCCGATGGCAAGCGTACCCACCGCCACCCCTTTGGGCATTTGCACGATGGATAGCAAACTGTCCCAACCGCTTAGGATGGAGGATTTGACAGGTACACCAAGCACAGGCAAATCCGTCTGAGACGCACACATCCCGGGCAAATGCGCCGCGCCGCCTGCCCCTGCGATAATCACAGACAGTCCGCGAGCTTTGGCAGTTTTGGCATAGTCAAACAATCTATCAGGGGTGCGATGTGCCGATACCACTTCACACTCAAAGGGCACCCCAAAATCCGCTAACATTTGCGCGGCGTTTTGCATGGTTTCCCAGTCAGATTGACTACCCATGATGATACCGACTTTGACTTGACCTTGTGGCGATGGGATGGGAGGTGGTAGCTGGTGTGTTTGGGCGTTTGGCTGACTTGCTGACATGGAAAATTCCTTTTGCCAAAAAATTGACGGACTTAAAATAAAAAAACGTGCATGAAATGCACGGTTAAAACTTAATATAGCATGATTTTTTACCCTTGAAAATCAAAATCTATGAGGCAACTATATCACCACATTGGCGGGTACTCGCGGCTTTTGTTCAGGGGCAAATTTTTGATGACTAAGCATGGCTAGCTGCGTCTCAATCGTATCGCACATCATCCCTAAGGGCAATTCGTTTTCCCCCGTACCAAACGGCTCGCTGATTTCATCGACGATTTCATTGAGTGCCATAAAGGTGTAGCCAACAAAACTGACTACAAATGGCGTTACCCAGCCAATGGTGTTGCCCAGTCCAAACGGCAGCATAAAGCAATACAGATACACAGTACGGTGCAGCAGCACAAAATAGGCATAGGGAATCGGTGTGTTATTAATGCGTTCACAGCCCGCTTGGATATGGGCAATTTCACCCAAGGTATTATCCAAGCTTTGCCACTGCCAAACATCGATTTTTTGCTCGGCTTGCCAGTTGGCGAGCATCTGCCCCATAATTTGGGTCAAGCGTAAGGCAATAAAGTTTTGCCCAACCACGGCTTGCTGTTCTTCAACCGTTAACAGCCGCTGCAGATTTGCTGTATTATCCTCACCCCGCAGCTGTTGGCGTAGACTGTGGACAAAAGCGATTTGATGGCGGATAAAGGCTTGTTTTTCCGCCATGCTGACATTGGAGAGTGTCATCACTTGGCGGGCGATGTTGCGGCTTAGCCAAACCAGCGTGCCCCATAGTTTACGCCCTTCCCAAAATCGATCATACGCTGCGTTATTACAAAACCCGTGGAAAATCGCAAGAGAGATACCAAGTATCGCAAACACCGAAGGATTGAGCGGTACAGGGTCGGTGGCGATATGGGTTTGATAAAAATAAATAAGGAAAGAGAAAATAAACAACAAAACTTGTGGCACAATCAGCCGTTTAAAGTACGAGCCTTGCAGCACAAACAGCATCTTTAGCGGCTCAATCGGACGTCGAATCATACCTAACCCATCTTAATCGTTTGCTCACTGACTATCATTTTTAGCCGTAAGCTTTAAACAAATATTTTAATTTATGTTACACCCAGTTTACCGTTTAGCTTTGGGTTAATGCTGATATTGAATAAAATTCGCTGAGCTCAAAGCCGGATGATCGGTATCAAATTGATAAGCCGTCAAAAACCCATCTTTGGCAGCAGAATAATCCACACAGACCACTTGATGACTAAGTAGCTCAGGCGTGCCATTGAGCCAATAATGCCCGACAAAAATAGGTTTGTCATGGTCAAGCCCAAACACAATCTCAGCGGTCAGCGTGTCTTTAGGGATATGAATCAAATCTTCTTGACTGGCGCGCGCAATCTGATGAATCGGCTGAAACGACAAATTAGGCTGCCACCACTGCACTCGTACATTTTTACGTTGATGACCCTCTTTATCGACCAGATGAATGCCTTCAGGTAGCGGTGCTTCCACACCTTTAAGCACTCTTTCCAGTGCCTCAAAAGGTGGCGTGCCTTCCTCACTGGTTTTTTGTAGCGCAATAGGCGTCAAGCGATTATCTATCGTTAACAGCGGTTTTAAAATTGCCATCGCATCACTGTCCCAACAAGCATGCACAAAACACGCATCATCCAACGCTAGCCACAGTGGTAATTCATAAAACCGCTTGAGCCAAAACTGGTGCACCTCACTACCAAACCCTACTTCATCAAGGAACGCTTGATGCTGTGAGGTATGTCTATCATCATGTTGTCTTAAATATTGGCTAGCATCGCGAGCATCGGGTGTGGCGTAAGCTAAGGCATTATACTCGTGATTACCCATGACCGCGAGCGCTTGCCCTTGGTCAATCATCGCAAATACGATAGATAAGGTTTGCAGCTGTTGACTGCCCCGATCAATCAAGTCGCCGATAAAAATCGCTTGGTGATTAGGAGGCGCTTGAAAACACTGACCATTATCTTGATAGCCCAACTGCGTCAGTAACCCAATGAGTTTATCTGCCTGACCATGTACATCACCAATCACATCATAAATCATGTTCTTTACCTTTTACTGCTTTTTACGACTTTAGCGTTAACTAGCCAAGCGACTGTTAAATAGGCAATCTGTGGCTGTACAACCTGTGCCACGCAATTTTTTGCCCCTAAATGTTAGCCACCAAAGCCTAAAAATCTTGGGTGCATTAATTGGTTAAAAAAATGCGCCACAATACCGGGCTCAATGGCAATCGTGGCTAACATACCAAAAATACCACCCACCAAATGTGCCGAATGATTGATACTGCCGCGACCTTGTCCATCCGCCCATACACTATACGCCACATATGCCACCGCGAACACAATCGCAGGTACAGGAATCACAAACAGCAACAATGTCGACCAAGGATTCATCAAGATATAGCTAAAAATTACTGCTGAAACAGCGCCCGATGCGCCTAAACTGCTATAGCGAGGATTGTTCTTTTGTTTTAGATAGGTTGGCACAATCGCCACCACCAAAGCGGCAAGATAAAATAGCACAAACCCTAGACTGCCGAGTTTGGACATGAACAATCCCTGTACCGCTTGTCCAAACGAATACAAAGTAAACATATTAAAAAATAAGTGCATGCCATCGGCATGGATAAAACCATGGGTGACAAAGCGATCAACTTGTCCACGCTGCACTGCAGGCGGATAAAAAATTAACCTTTGCATCAGTTGGGGTGATTGCCAAGCTAATAAACTGACGACCACCGTAATGATAATGATAAACAAAGTATGGTTAGAAAAAAGTGACATAGCACCTCAAAATAGCAATAAATAATGGTAAGTAGGATTATGATAAAGATAGCGTATTATCTCAATAAGCCAAATGTGAATTTATTGATGATAGGTAATACATAAATCTGCCTTGTGTTATAACGTTTACCCTGTAGCATGAATCTAATGACAAACCCTTCAAATTTTAGCAACACACTTTTACCCAAGTTTACCCAAAATGGGGACGATTTGAATTTTTAACACAATATTTACGCAATAGTTACCTTAACATAACTGAAGGCTAGCCGATTTTGCTTTAATTTATTAGCTTAGCTATATTTGAGTAATACTGCAAAAGACTTAACAAAATCTGTTGAGTTACGGCAGTTTTTCTCAGTATTGTTAAGCGTAAATTAAATAGCAATACAATAATAAACCCAACAACCATAAATAATAATTTTTGAAAACATATAATAGAATTATTGGCTAGTGTGCTGGATATAAAAATAATACATTGGTTTTATGGTGGTTGATAACCCTTCATTTTCTTGAGGCTTGAATTATGAATATCATTGAACATTTAACCCGTACAGTAACACCCGTTCTTTTAAATAATGCAACTGACGAAAACCGCTCATCTTTATTAGAAAAATTATACGCTATCTTGGTTGCCCGTCTTGCTGATGGTAACGTCTCTAACAGCTTTGCTAATGCAACTATCGCTGATGATGACCACGGCTTTTTTGACCGTGTACTACCAGATACTACCCACCGTACAGAGTTAGTGCAACAGCTTTCACGTCATTACAGTGTACCAGAGCAAGAAACTAGTTCATTGGTAAGCCGTGCCGCGCCGCTGGTACTGCGTGAATTACGCTCACTTGCGGGTACAACACCGCTCAATACTTTCTTATCAAACAATATTGCGTCTGTGGCTTCTGTGATTCCTGCTTGGGCATATGCATTTATCCCAGCGGGCATTTTGACTATGTTGAATTTGTCGCCTGTGCATGCAGCCACCACGCCTACTGTCCAAACGACTACTCGTACAGAGGAGCATTTGGTTGCTACGCCGAAAGCTGAAGAAGGCGGCTTGATGAAAATGTTATTGCCAATCATTGGTTTATTGATTTTAGGCGCACTCGCTTGGGCATTGTTAAAATCATGTAACAAAACTGAGCCAGTCGCGACGCCAGTTGTGGCTTCGACCACTGCGTCAACAACGACAACCACTACCACGACTGAAGTATCTGCAGCAAGTGCAACAAATAGCATGGCAATGCCTGTAGCGTCAACCACTGACATGGCGGTAGCAAGCATGCCAATGGCATCTGGCACCACGATGACGACCACTGAAACCACGGCAACAACTATCTCTAGCACTGAACCTTCAGTAGTATTTGAAAATGGTCGCCTAAGCTTCTACTTTGCTACGGGTAAAGCACAAGTTGCTGGTAATGCCAAAGAAAAAGCCAATGATATCCTTGAAGCCGCTAAACAAGGCAAAAAAATCGGTATCAGTGGTTATACTGACAGCACAGGTAATGCTGCTGCCAATGAAAAATTAGCAAAAGAGCGTGCCCAAGCGGTTAGATTATTCTTGATAGCTAATGGTGTGCCACAATTACAACTTGAATTGATCAAACCTCAAGACACGACAGGTGCTGCAGGTAAAGACCAAGAAGGTCGCCGTGTCGATGCATACATTGTTGATGACAACGCTGTTCCTGCCACTGGTACCACAACTGTTACGACGGTTGCAAGCCCAGCGAAATAAATCACCTTTCACGATTGATTCATCGTTAAAAATCCTCGATAAGTTATCGAGGATTTTTTTTGCTGGTAAAAATTTTTAGATGCCACTGGCTTTTTGGGTAAAGAATTTCATCAAGGGTGTGATTTTGCTAACCGCGCTCACGCCTTCACTGCGTAGCTGCTGAATCGGACGTAACTGTGTACCAAAAATCCAATTAATCCCTGAAAAACTGTGCATCATCATCGCGTTATTAGCGTAGCGTTGACGCTCATAACGCTGTAAGGTGGCAAAACTTGCCCATAGCTTGTTGCCTGACCGCTGATAATCTTTTTGTAAAATATCGCTCAAGGCAATGATATCGAGCATACCCAAGTTTAAACCTTGTCCCGCTAAAGGATGCACCCCATGCGCGGCATCGCCAAGCAACGCCAAGTTGGCTTTGACATAATTTTTGGCATGTTGGGCCCCCAGTGGGAAACTGGCGATTGACTCAATCTCAGTGATGTCCCCTAAAGCATACCCACTGGCAAAGGCGAGTTCCTTGGCAAGCGCTTTTGGCGTCAGCGTGAGTAAATCAAGTGCGGCATTGGTCGGCAATGTCCATACCACCGATTGCCAATGTTGCGGATTTGCCCGATCATCAGCCGTCACATCTGCCAGCGGTAAAAGTGCCAAAGGCCCTGTCGGCAAAAACACTTGCCTGGCTGTCGCCTTGTGTGGCTGCTCGGTTTTGATGGCGCAGCAGATTGCCGTTTGCTGATACGCCAAAGTATCTAACCCAATCCCTGCCGCTTGGCGTACCATAGAGCCGCGCCCGTCAGCCCCGATTAATAGCTTACCTTGATGCGTGGTGCCATTATCTAAGCTAACTTGATACCCCAAATCTTCACCTTGCCAAGCGATATCAGTGACCTTATGCCCTGCAATATGGCGCAAATAGGATTGACCCTGATGGACAAGATACTCATCGTCAAAACCGTCATACAGTGCTTTTTCGATGATAAAAGGCTCAACCATACTGCCCAATAATTGCGGTGTTTGAGCATCACCAAAATTTAGCTCTCCCACGCCATTGGTTTGCCATACCTGCATTTGGGTATAGTCGGCTTTGCGTTTGCTTTGTTCGATACGCTGCCATGCACCGACCTCTTTGAGTAGGTTGATACTGGCAACGCTTAGGGCATAGACACGAGCATCACGCTGGGTGAGTTTGTCACGCCAATCGGCTGCTAAAAGTTTTGGGCGAGCATCGATTAAGGTGACAGGATGGCGCGCTTGGGCAAGCTTTAACGCCAATGTCGCGCCAACAACACCACCGCCGATGATTAATGTAGTGTTTTTCATGATTTCAGCCCCATCGCAAAGGTAGCCACAGCGGGCTTCACAAATGGCAGTTTATCAAAGGCAATAAGTCCGACATTACGCGCAATTTTGAGCAAGGGATTTTGGTGCATAAAACCATACACCACCGTATCGCAGAAAATTTCTACCCGTTTTTGGTCAGCTTTACGGCGTTTGGCATAAGTTTGTAGCATACTACTATCGCCAATATCTTCGCCGCGCATCACTTGCTGTGCCAGCATTTTGGCGAGCGTATCAGCATCGCGCATACATAGGTTAAAGCCCTGTCCTGCTACAGGGTGCAAGGTGTGGGCAGCATTGCCCATGATGACGCAGCGACCTTTGACTTGACTATCTGCCAATATTTTCACCAGTGGATACGCGCCGCGTTTACCCGCTTTGACAAACCTGCCTGCTAGACTGCCAAAGGCTTGTTGAATGGTGTCAAGAAAGTATTGGTCGTCATCCAAATAGCGCTGTTCTTCGCCTTTTGGGCACACCCACACCACAGAGCGGCGGTAGCCTTGCTGGGCTTGTCGTCCATCCCCTTGACCGATATCAAATGCATCAACTAAAGGCAACACAGCAACTGCGCCCATTTTATTAAAGCGTTCAATCGCTTGATGATGGTGCGGTTTGTCCGTCATGACCACGCCTACGACACCGACTTGGTGATAATCGTGTGCCGTTGCGCCAATGCCCAGTAGTTGACGGCTTGGCGAGTTTTGACCATCACAAGCCACCAATAAATCAGCCGTTAAGGTTTGGTTAGATTGATGAGCTTGGTCAAAGCGAATGGTGACATCGGTTGCCGTCTGTTGTATATCAGTCAAAGTGGCACCGTCTAGCAGGGTTATCAGCGGATTGTTTTGCACGGCAAGCAGTAATTTTTTGCCGAGCCACGCGTTTTCCATCACTTGTCCAAAACTTTCCACCCCTTCGGCTTCTTTGTTGAGGGTGGCTTTACCAAAACTACCTTCTTCACTGATAGCGACTTCATCAATGCGGCAGGCATGGCTTTGTAAATCATCCCATAGCGCTTTGCCATTAAAGGTGATACCACGATAAATTTGTACCGTACGGCGTGACAGCGCGATGTTACGGCTGTCAAATTGCGCGCGGTCTAAGTCATCATCAGGGCTGATGGTCGGATAGTTGGCTTTTTCTAGTAACGTACTTGAGATGCCTTTGTCGGCAAGCAGTAAAGCAAAGGATAAACCCACATTGCCGCCGCCGATAATCACCACAGTTTGAGGGGTAAGAATATTCATGCTTGTTCTCTTTTTTAAAGGGCGGTTAAAGCGCACCTTATCAGAATTTTTTACCAGTTTAGCACAAATCCTTACGCGCTTTGTGGCGGCAATTGGGTAAAATCCATAAAGTAAATGTTAAAGGAATAAGCAAAATGCCAGTGCTGCAATGGTTGTTGCTGTTTTTGCTTAGCAGTATATTTTATGGTTGGGTGCTGCTGGGAAATGGCGCAAAATGGCTAGAAGGTTGGCAATCGTGGTGGCTAATTGGCTGGTTTTCGCTAGATTGGACCGCCGAGCAAATCCGCTTGTATGTACTGATCATTTGGATTGTTAAAACGATTTGGTTTGTGGTCGGTTTGTTTCAACCAAGTTTACGTAGTTTTTAGACTGTATTTCGACAAAAATTTTGGCTACCTTTTTTTGTGATGTTCTGTTAAAATAGGCAAAATCAAACCTTAGCGAGTTGGCATGATAAAGTTAATGGCACAGACTGGTAACGCATTAAAACCAGTTAGCTATTTTCTTTAAAATCAATGTCTTCTCGCTTTTTTGTGGGCGATACTTTTTACAGTTGCATTGACTGGGCATAATTTACCGTCGCACACATAGGTAGAACACAGGATACGAGCGGAGGCACTAGGTGAATACGAATTACGCAAAAGCAATTTTGGCATTGGCAGATGGTACGGTTTTTTATGGTCGCAGCATCGGTGCTAGCGGACACACCGTTGGTGAAGTCGTGTTTAATACAGCGATGACAGGTTACCAAGAAATCTTGACCGACCCAAGCTACGCCCAGCAAATCGTCACCTTAACTTACCCGCATATCGGTAACACTGGCACCAACGATGAAGACACAGAGTCAGGTCGTATTCATAAAGTGTGGGCAAACGGACTGATTATCCGTGATTTGACCATGGCGACCAGTAACTTTCGTTCAAACCAATCACTAAACGAGTATCTGATTAACCATAACACCGTTGCCATCGCTGATATCGACACCCGTAAACTCACTCGCCTACTGCGTGAAAAAGGCGCACAAAACGGTTGTATCATGACTGCCGATAGCGACGGTCAGCTCGATGAAGCCAAAGCAATCGAACTTGCCAAAAGCTTTGCCGGTATCAAAGGCATGGATTTGGCGAAAGTCTGCTGTGACCAAGCAGGTTTTACGTGGACGCAAGGCTCATGGCAATTGGTGAGTCCAGAAGTGAGCCCAACTTGTGGTCGCTTTAAAGAATTGGGCACTGACATCGAGCAAAAATTTAACATTGTGGCGTATGACTTTGGCGTCAAAACCAACATCTTGCGCATGCTCGTTGACCGCGGCTGTCATGTCACCGTTGTGCCTGCCCAAACGCCTATCAGCGAGGTACTCAAACATAACCCAGATGGTATTTTCTTATCCAATGGTCCTGGCGACCCTGAACCTTGTGCTTATGCCATTGATGCCATCAAACACATCATCACCGAGACTGATATTCCGCTGTTTGGGATTTGTCTAGGTCATCAGCTATTGGCACTGGCTAGCGGCGCGCAAACCTTGAAGATGAAATTTGGTCACCATGGTGCCAACCACCCTGTGCAAGATATCGAGCAAGGTACGGTGATGATTACCTCACAAAACCACGGTTTTGCGGTGGATGAAAGTACGCTTCCTAGCAATATTAAAGTGACGCATCGCTCGTTGTTTGATGGGTCAAATCAAGGCATTGAGCTGACCGATAAGCCTGCGTTTAGTTTTCAAGGACATCCAGAGGCAAGCCCAGGACCCCATGACTGTGCGCCATTGTTTGATAAATTCGCAGCTATGATGGCAAAGGCGAAAGCATAAATGCAACAATACCCTTTTCACCTGGTTAATGTCTTTGCCGAAAGCCATTTTGGTGGTAATCCGCTTGCCGTATTTCCCCATGCCGATGGGCTAAATGATGAGCAAATGCAGTCGATTGCTCAGCAGTTTAACTTGAGTGAAACGGTGTTTATCTTTGCGCCCACTGATTTACATGGTACAAAAGCCGTCGCCAATTTACGTATTTTTACCCCAAATTATGAAATGCCACTGGCAGGTCATCCCACGCTTGGCTCGGGATTTATTTTAAAAAGTCTCAATGACTTGCCCAGTCAATTTGTGGTTAATACACAAGCCAAGGCCGTAGAAATTTTTACCAGTAATAGCCGTATACAAATCAAAATTCAGGGTTATCAGGCTAAGCAAATTAATGCTGATAAGGCTAGTTTGGCAGCATTAAGCGGCATAAATACGGACGATTTTGTAGGTCATGCTTATTTTATCAATAGCGGCACACAACAAATCTTGGTTGAACTAACCAATCGCCCAGCGCTAGCCAATGTGCAAATTGATATGGCAAAACTTCGTGAGTTAAACATTGATAATCCCTTTAAAACCACCGAAGAGCCGTCTATTTATTATTGGTTTGATGATGGTGACATTATCCATTCACGGATGTTTTCTGAGCAAAATAATAGCTTTGTAGAAGACAGCGGCACAGGTTCGGCATGTGCCAATTTGGGGGCGTATTTTATTAGCCAAAATCACTATCCGATAAGCAAAGCCATTCACCAAGGCGATGACATGGACAGACCCAACCGCTTGACGCTCAACGTCGATAACGAGCAAAACATTTTTGTGGGTGGCAATGTCATCGAAGTGGGCAAAGGTGAGTTTTATTTATAATAAAAAGTGCGTTAATCGCGCTTTTTTTAAAATTAGGATTTTAAAACATCAGTTAGTACTCAGTTTTTTATTTTAAATTTTACGTAATGCAGTTAAAAAGGGTGTAAAGCAATGCCAAAACGTACCGACATCAAATCCATTCTTATCATTGGCGCAGGTCCTATCGTCATCGGACAAGCCTGTGAATTTGACTATTCAGGCGCACAAGCCTGTAAAGCCTTACGTGAAGAAGGCTACCGCGTCATTCTGGTTAACTCAAACCCCGCCACCATCATGACTGACCCCGTCATGGCAGATGCCACCTACATCGAGCCTATCACCTGGCAAACGGTAGAGCGCATCATTGATAAAGAACGCCCTGATGCTATCTTGCCAACCATGGGCGGACAAACCGCGCTCAACTGTGCGTTAGACTTGGACAAGCATGGCGTACTGGAAAAATATGGCTGTGAGCTGATTGGTGCGACCAAAGACGCCATCGAAAAAGCCGAAGACCGCAATTTATTTGATAAAGCAATGAAAAAAATCGGCTTAGAGTGCCCACGCGCCGAAGTGGCCGAAACCATGGAACAAGCCTTCGCTATTCAAGCCAAAGTCGGCTTTCCCTGCATCATTCGTCCGTCGTTTACCATGGGGGGTTCGGGTGGCGGCATCGCTTACAACCGTGACGAATTTGTCGAGATTTGTGAGCGTGGTTTTGACTTATCGCCCACTCACCAACTATTGATTGACGAAAGCCTAATCGGTTGGAAAGAGTACGAGATGGAAGTTGTCCGTGACAAAAAAGACAACTGTATCATCGTCTGTTCGATTGAAAACTTTGACCCTATGGGTGTGCATACAGGCGACTCTATCACTGTGGCACCTGCTCAGACTTTGACGGATAAAGAATACCAAATCATGCGTAATGCGTCATTGGCGGTGCTGCGTGAGATTGGCGTGGAGACCGGTGGTTCAAACGTACAATTTGGTATTGACCCAAAAACAGGCCGTATGGTCGTCATCGAGATGAACCCACGTGTCAGCCGTTCATCCGCCTTGGCATCTAAAGCCACGGGTTTCCCGATTGCCAAAATCGCGGCAAAACTTGCCGTCGGTTACACGCTTGATGAACTCAGCAATGACATTACAGGCGGCTTGACCCCAGCCAGCTTTGAGCCTGCCATTGACTATGTGGTGACTAAAGTACCACGCTTTAACTTTGAAAAATTCCCCCAAGCTGACAGTACCTTATCTACCCAAATGAAATCGGTGGGTGAAGTGATGGCGATTGGTCGTAACTTCCAAGAGTCGATGCAAAAAGCGTTACGTGGTCTTGAGATTGGGGTGAATGGTTTTGATGAGTATCTTGATTTCAATCAAGACGACGATACTATTCGCAGTACCTTAAAAGTTAAATTAAAAACCCCAACACCCGACCGTATTTTCTACATTGCTGATGCCTTCCGTTTTGGCATGAGCGTAGATGAGGTGTTTGAGTTTACTCGCATTGACCCTTGGTTTTTAGTGCAAATTGAGGACATCGTCAAAACGGAAAAATTGGTGAAAGAAACGGGCTTTGGCGGTTTGAACAGTGACAATTTGCGTCAATTCAAACGTAAAGGGTTATCAGATTTACGCTTGGCAACGCTCCTTGGTATTTCACAAAAACAACTGCGTAAAAAACGTTGGGATTTGGGCGTGTATCCTGTGTACAAACGCGTGGATACCTGTGCTGCGGAGTTTTCAACTTCAACCGCTTATATGTATTCAAGCTATGATGAAGAATGTGAAGCCAATCCAACCAACAACAAAAAAATCATGGTTATCGGTGGTGGTCCCAACCGCATTGGTCAAGGTATTGAATTTGACTATTGCTGTGTGCATGCCGCCTTGGCAATGCGTGAAGATGGTTATGAGACCATCATGGTCAACTGTAACCCTGAAACGGTTTCCACTGACTATGACACCTCTGACCGTCTGTACTTTGAGCCTATTACGTTAGAAGATGTGCTTGAAATCGTGCGCATCGAAAAGCCCGAAGGCGTGATTGTGCAGTACGGTGGACAAACGCCATTAAAATTAGCGCGCGCACTGGAAGCTGCAGGTGTGCATATCATCGGTACCAGCCCAGATGCGATTGACCGTGCAGAAGACCGTGAACGTTTCCAACACATGATTCAGCAATTAGGCTTTACTCAGCCGCCCAATGCCTTGGCGACCAGTACCGAAGACGGTATCGTCAAAGCGACGCAAGTGGGCTATCCCCTAGTTGTCCGTCCCTCTTACGTGTTGGGCGGTCGCGCGATGGAAATCGTTTATAACGAAAACGAACTGCGTCGTTATTTGCGTGAAGCCGTACAAGCGTCCAACGAAGCCCCTGTGTTACTTGACCGCTTCTTGGATGATGCGATTGAAGTGGATGTCGATTGTATCTCTGACGGCACCAATGTGGTGATTGGCGGTATCATGCAACACATCGAACAAGCGGGCGTGCATTCCGGCGATTCAGCGTGTTCAATCCCGCCGTATTCACTTAGCCAAGAGATTTGCGATGTGATGCGCGAACAAACCGTGGCGATGGCAAAAGAGCTGGGTGTGGTGGGCTTGATGAACGTCCAATACGCGGTCAAAGATGGTGTGGTTTATATCCTTGAAGTCAATCCGCGTGCCTCACGTACGGTGCCTTTCGTATCAAAATGCATCGGCACTTCACTTGCGCAAGTCGCTGCGCGTTGTATGGCGGGCACAACGCTTGTGGAACAAAACTTTACCACTGAGGTGATTCCAACATTTTTTGCGGTCAAAGAAGCGGTCTTCCCTTTTGCCAAATTCCCAGGCGTTGACCCCATCTTAAGCCCTGAGATGAAATCGACGGGTGAAGTCATGGGCGTGGGTCAGACCTTTGGTGAGGCTTACTACAAAGCCATCATCGGCAGTAATGATAGATTGCCCGGTTTGCCAGTGGAACATGAAGTTAAAAAAGTGTTCTTATCGGTGCGTGAAAGCGACAAAGCCAATCTGGTACCAGTGGCAAAACAATTTGCCGACTATGGCTTTAAACTTGTGGCAACTTCAGGTACACAAAAAATCTTGATCGAAGCAGGTATCCCCTGTGAGCGCATCAACAAAGTTACCGAGGGTCGCCCACATATCGTCGATGCCATCAAAAACGGTGAGATTGCGATTGTGGTCAATACCACTGAAGGCAAACAAGCGCATGAAGACTCGTTCTCGATTCGCCGCTCAGCCTTACAGCATAAAGTATTTAATGTGACTACCTTAAATGCCGCGGCAGCAGTTACCCAAGCGTATAAAGTGCAACTGCCATTTGATGTGTATAAGCTTCAAGCGCTACATACCCAGACACAGGGTTAACCACCGCTACTTTAAAATACTGACAGCCAGCGCCGTCAGTATTTTTTTATGGGCTAAGATAATCCTAAGCTTTAGGCTGTACACTGGGTTTGCCCTAAGTACAGCCACGTTTATCAATGTTTTGACCACCAACCATAATCAGGGTGTGAATGCCATGAGACAACCTTCGAAGACCTTTAATATCATACTGCTCGCTGCTGCGTTAGCGCCAACGACAACGGTATATGCCAAAAGCGATAGCGAAAAAGCGGGCGATATATTGCATATTGCTATCCCGGTAGCAGGCTTAGGCATGGCACTTGCCAAACATGACCAAGAAGGCGTCTTTCAATTAGGCAAAACCATGGCAACCAATTTGGCGGCTACCTATGCGCTCAAATACGCCACCAATGACACCGCGTGGGGCGAACGTCCCAATGGCGAGGATTACTCGTTTCCATCAGGGCATGCTAGTGATTCTTGCGCGGGCGCGACTTTCATCGGTCAACGCTATGGCTGGCGCTATGGCTCGATGGCAATGCTTCCTGCCGCCTATGTGGGCTGGTCACGTGTGGATGCCGACAAGCACCATACCCGTGATGTGGTTGCTGGCTGCGCACTGGGTGTCATCAGTGGTTTGGTGATGACGCAACCGTTTGACAATGCCACTATCTTACCTTGGTATGAAAATAAAGCCGTGGGTGTTACCATCAGCTCAGTTTGGTAATGTGAGATTTCATACAGTCAATTGAGTGAATGCTTTGCATCACAAGCCGTTATCAAGTAAAATACGGTTATTGTGGTGATTGACACAGCACAGCAAATTTTTTACTAGAACCTTGTTAGGCAGTAGTCCTGTCTAGCATGGTTTTTTTCATCTATACAAAATAGATAACGGTCAATCACGAGAGTTGATGACCATTTTTTGTGACTTGTTACTTTGGCAATCTTGCCGTTTGAATCCCTATTTGTGACAAAAGGAATCCCCTATGCAACGTTATCCAATGACGCCTCAAGGTCACGCGGCTTTAGAAGAAGAGCTCAAACAGCTCAAAACCGTTGACCGTCCACGTATTACCGCGGCGATTGCCGAAGCGCGCGAACATGGCGACTTAAAAGAAAATGCCGAGTACCATGCTGCCCGTGAGCAGCAAGGATTTTGTGAAGCCCGTATTCGCGATATCGAAGCAAAATTAGGCGGCGCTGAAGTCATCGACCCGCTCAAACTACCGCAAGATGGTCGCGTGGTGTTTGGCGTCACGGTAGTGATTGAAAATCTCGACACCGAAGAGCAAAAACGCTATAAAATTGTGGGGGATGACGAAGCGGATTTTAAAGCCAACAAAATCTCGATTAACTCGCCTATCGCGCGCGGTCTGATTGGCAAATCAGAAGGGGATGAAGCCAAAATCCAAACCCCAAGCGGTGAAGTCGAATACGAAATCGTCGAAGTTTTGTACCAATAGCCGCTATTTAGCCGATAAAGCCAATCAAATGATTGGCTTTTTTATTGTGACAAATTATGGGTAATTGTCAAAAAATGGCGAAAAACGCGTTGACAAAAATGTTACAATAATTCGATAGGTTGATTTTACAGATTATTTTTTGATGACTTGATAGGAAAGGTTATGAGCCACGATACCACAAACAATGCCACCAATAACGCCACCATTTTACAATCTGTCCCCGTCGGACAAAAAGTCGGTATCGCGTTTTCAGGCGGACTTGATACCTCAGCTGCGCTACTTTGGATGAAGCAAAAAGGCGCGCTGCCATACGCTTATACCGCGAACTTAGGTCAACCTGACGAAGACGATTACAACGCCATTCCCAAAAAAGCCGACCAATACGGTGCGGTCAAAGCACGTTTGATTGATTGCCGTTTGCAATTGGCGCTTGAAGGTATTGCCGCAATCCAATGCGGTGCGTTTCATGTGAGCACCGGTGGTATGCCCTACTTTAACACCACGCCACTGGGTCGTGCGGTTACAGGCACTATGCTAGTGACTGCCATGAAAGAAGATGATGTCAACATTTGGGGCGATGGCTCAACGTATAAAGGCAATGATATTGAGCGTTTTTACCGTTATGGTCTACTCACCAATCCTGCCCTTAAAATCTATAAACCGTGGCTTGACCAAACCTTCATTGATGAATTGGGCGGTCGTAGCGAGATGTCACAGTTCTTAATCGACAATGGCTTTGACTACAAAATGTCCAAAGAAAAAGCCTACTCAACCGACTCAAATATGCTCGGCGCGACGCATGAAGCCAAAGACTTGGAGTTTTTGGATGCCAGCATGCACATCGTTGAGCCGATTATGGGTGTGGCATTTTGGGATGAAAATGTCAAAATCGACAAAGAAACGGTGACAGTACGCTTTGAACAAGGCATGCCCGTGGCAATCAATGACGAAACCTTTGATAGCCCAGTGGATTTGATTTTAAAAGCCAACGAAATCGGGGGTCGTCATGGTCTGGGTATGAGTGACCAAATTGAGAATCGTATCATCGAAGCCAAATCACGGGGTATCTATGAAGCCCCTGCCATGGCGCTGTTACACATTGCCTATGAGCGTTTGGTCACTGGCATTCATAACGAAGACACCATCGAGCAGTACCGTATCAATGGTTTACGCCTAGGTCGCTTGTTGTACCAAGGTCGCTGGTTTGACTCACAAGCCTTGATGCTTCGTGAAACCGCCCAGCGCTGGGTCGCCAAAGCTATCACGGGTGAAGTCACCATCGAGCTACGCCGCGGTAATGACTATACCATCTTAAATACTAAATCTGACAATTTGACCTACCAACCAGAACGTCTATCAATGGAAAAAGTGGAAGATGCGGCGTTCACGCCAATGGATCGTATCGGTCAGCTTACCATGCGCAATCTAGATATTTCAGATACCCGGGCTAAATTGGCGTTATATAGCCAATCAGGTTTGTTATCCAATGCCCACGGCTCAGACGTACCACAACTAGAGCAAAAATAATGCGGTAATTGACTTCCTCCCCTCTCTAAAGTGAGGGGATTCCTTCTACAAGACGGTCAAGCCCGACCGCAAGAATGTTCCGACTGGCATTAATATCTCTATCATGCCGTGTGCCACACTTTACACAAGTCCATTCTCTTATTCGCAAACCTGCTCTACCTTTCGGACTACTGGACATATCGCCACAGCACGAGCAAGTTTGGGTAGTGTATTTCTCATTCACGATTTCAAAACGGCAACCTGCGTTCTCGCATTTGTAGGTCAGTTGTCGCTTGAGTTCAAACCAACCTGCATCGTAAACCGATTTGGCTAGTTTGCCTTTTTTACTGTTAAATTGGGTAGTTCTAACGTCACCTACCACGATTAGGGCATTGTCTTTGACTAATTGGGTGGTGAATTTGTGGATTAGGTCTTGGCGTGTATTTTTGATTTTGGCATGGATCGCTTTGACACGCTGTTTGTTTTTGGCACGTTGGGCGGTGGCTAACGCTTTGGCATATTTGAGCGTTTGCTTGATTTGTAGTTTATCGCCATTTGAGGCGGTGGCACTGTCTTTTAAGCCTAAATCAATCCCAACGCTACCCATTCCGCAAGTAGTTTTAGGGTATTGTTTGACGGTGATACAGGCATACCAACGGTTACGGCTGTCTTGGACAATTTCCAGCGTGTTGATTTGATATAGGCTAAGGTTGTAGCTGTCCCATAGATCAATGACTAGCTTTTGCCCTTTGGCTAAAGATAGTTGTAAGGTAGATTTTAAGCCCTTTTTACCAGTTTGGTGTGTGGCAATATGCTTGATGGCAGATTGCTTGAATGGTAGCCAACCTAAGCTTTTACGCTTTGATGTTGGGTTGTTGGTTCGCCAGTTTAACTTTGCCTTTTTAAACTGTTTACGGCTTTTGGCGTGAGTTTCGTTAATGGCTTGAATAGTCTGACTATGCAAACCCAACAGTTCACCGCTACCTTTGGTGTAGTCGTTCAAATCATAAGCTGAAAAGAATTTACCAGTCTTTTGTAAGTGCTTATAACTCAAGTCATTAACATAGTTCCACACGAAATTAACCGAACCGCTTAGGCGGTTAAGCTTCGCTATGTGTTTGTCTCGTATGCGCAACTTGAGTGTTTTCATGGGTTTATTTTAACAAAATTCATGCAAGTATTATAGTGCATGAGCATGGTTGCTTAAGTTGCCTTATATCCACCGCCTAAAGTCGGTGGTTTTACGGCAACAGAGGATAAAAAGGGCGTATTTAATACGCCCTTAGCTTATTACAACCCATCATTTAGTCGTTGGTATGAAATAACAAAAATAACTCAACGATATTTTTCTCAATCGCACCTGCCATTTGGCTCATGGTCTCTGGGTCTTTGAGTAGCTCTTGCATATCAGGTTGGTCTTCATCAATGCCACTAAACAAAATCATCGGTAACGTCAGCATTGCCACATCTTCTTCGCTGTCGTCATCATCAAACCAATCATCTTCTTCGTCATCGCTGGCATACATGGCATCAACAAAGCCCACCGACCATTCGCTGATTTCTGAGTTTTCAATATCGAGATAATCAGTTTCGTCGACATCAAAAGGCAGCTCAATTTCACGCTCATCTTGCAGCATGGCTTGCAGCTCATCACGCCACTGTTCAATGGCTGATAACACCTCTGGCTTGACTTGTTTTTCATGCCCTTCAAAAAGATAGGTTTGCCAATTGTTTAAAGGTTTGCCGACGATAGAGGCGGTTAAAAAGCCGTGTGTAGCGATGCTCGATAGCCCAAATTCATTATCATCACTGTCTAAAAAATCGATTAAATCATCAAAATCCATGGTGGTTATCCTAGTATGCTATCAAAAAAGCGGATTGAAAAAAGAAAGGTTAATACCTAGTGTATTAACCTTTTGCTTGACTTACAACTCATCATCGTCAAAATCGTCGTCATCGTCTAAGTCATCAAGATCGTCATCAAAACTGTCTTTAAGTGAGCGCTCTAGACGCTTTTCTTCCAATAAATTATCAATCAAACGACGTTTTTCAAGACTACTTGCCCGACTTCGACCCGATGCGTCGTCATCCACCAGTCGCGCGTCATCGTCATCATCAAAACTGTCATCTTCAAAGCTATCATCAATATCTGGATCAGCCATTTAGTGCTCCTTTCGCTGGTCGATTCGATAAATTTGCAATTTCATAAAGCCTTATAATGGGTTTTGTCAGTCAAGTCAAGTGGCGAAAGAAAAAATAGCCATGATTCGTTTATTTTTCTGTGGCGGTCAAAATTTCATCGCGTTTGGCAATGAGTTCGGTCATCAAGGTTTCTGATAAACCGTTGTACCAAACCATCTCACGCTCTGTGATAGTGGTCGGATGTTGCAGGTTTTTAAACTGCACTTTGCCATCTAACGTTTTAAGTAAATCCAGTGGATATAGGAGTAATAAACCATCTTCTTTGGCGTGGTTTGCCATCAGTTTTTGTACGTCATCGAATTGATGACTGATACTGGTACCGATGGTTAATGGCAAAGCAAAACGCGATAGCTCACGGTGTTTTTCGTATACCACTTGGTTGAGGATAATCAACAATTTTGACAATAACACCGCTGCCAGTGGCAATTGCTCGGCTTTACCTGCTAGATGAACGACCGCGCCGTTGGCATTAAAATGCGAGTTGTCTTTGATATACACGTCTTTGATATAGCGATTTAACACATTGTTTGACGAGTTAAATAAACTGTTTGATGCGCGCATCAATAGCTGATTACACAATTGAAAATACGGTTTTGCAACTTCAGGTGCCACCCGTTTTAGCAGATGATACTGGTCGTAAAAATGAATTTGTAATTCGATTTCGGGTTGTTTTTGGCTTTCTACCGTCGTTTCTTGAGCCAGATTGTCAGTCATGTTGGTCGCTGTGGGCTGGATTTGGGGAATGTCTTTAACGGATTTTGATTTTTCTCGATTTAAAAAATCATTGATGGTTTTGCCAGTGGCGGCAGGTTGCGCGGTGGCGCTGCTATCCCCTGCTTTATTGTACAAGGTGTCTTCGTCTAACTGCAATTCACCACCCGCTGTCAATACAGGGCTCGTGGATGCTAGGCTACCACGCGCAAGCGCGATATGCTGCTGGACTTTTTCACCCAATTGCGCAAGCTGTTCCTGCGTTGGACGCGCCATATAGCCATAAATCAGCCATAAAAACCCATGCAAAATTGCTGACCCTAATACAAACAACCATTGACTACTGACAATCTCGCCTTTGGAGACCGCTTTCATGGTGATGGTGGCATGACCGAGAACTTGGTTGTTTTGGATAATGGGCTTGTCAATCACCTGCCCCACTTCGTTTTGCGCTTGTCCCGTTTGCACCAGCGGCTGGTTGTTTTGGTCACTGATGACAATTTTGGCGACTTCTTGATCCACTTGGTAGCGGTTTGCCAAGACGCTCAGGCTAATTCTATCTTGGCTCGTGATTCCCACCATGGCTTCTTTGGCTAACTGTTCAACAATTTTTTCACCCTTTTGGGTACGCTGCTCGTATTGGGATTTTTCACTACTAAAAGTCAGCATCAAAAAATGTAAACAAAAACTAATAAGTAGCACAATAGCGAATTTGCCTTGACGGGGGGCTAGATGATTCATGGGTAGATTAAACTTTCTTTAGGAGCGATTAAATGCTACATTATCATGTTTATTTTTTTGGCATACAAGGGGTAAACTACCATGACGACGAATTTTTTGTATCAACTTAATCAGCATTTTCCCCATAGTTACGCGATTACCCTAAGCGCTGCCAAGTTTGAATTGGGGCTATTGAGCCAAATTAGCCAAACCCTTGCAAGCCTTCATCCTGCCATTCGCCTCTTACATCAAGACACCTTAGTCAATGAGCTTGATTGGCAAGCCAATGACACGCTCGCCCAAGCTGAGCAAACCAGCCCTGTGACGACGATTCGCTGGATTGTGACGCTGGAGTCAGATAGCGATATCAGCGACTTACCGCAACGGGTCAAACAAGTCGCTGCCAACAACCTCTATCACGTAGATATCAATGTCATGCCTCTTGCGACATTGGTGCGCCCGCATAAACTGGCGTTGTTTGATATGGATTCAACGTTGATTGAGCAAGAAGTGATTGTAGAATTGGCAAAAAAAGCCGGGATTGGTGAGCAAGTCGATACGATCACCGAATCTGCCATGCGTGGGGAAATTGATTTTGCCGAAAGCTTTACTCGCCGTGTGGCTTTACTTAAAGGGTTATCAAGTGAGGTGCTCGAAGATATTATTGCCAATCACATTACCTTTAGTCCAGGGGCAAAACGCTTGATTAGCGCACTGAAAAATCATGGTTACTATGTGGTATTGGTCTCAGGCGGCTTTAACTATTTTGCCGAATACGTGAAAAACAGCTTAGGGATGGATGAAAGTTATGCCAATGACCTAGATATCGTCGATAATCTAGTGACAGGTGAAATCACCTCAGCGATTGTCGATGGCAAGCGTAAAGCCGAAATTTTGCAAGCCGTGGCACAGCGTCTAGGCATTAAGCTGTCAGAGACTGTTGCTGTCGGCGATGGCGCTAATGACTTGCCAATGCTAGGACTAGCTGATATCGGTATTGCCTATCGCGCCAAACCGATTGTGCGCGACCAAGCAGATTATGCGGTAACCGTCGCAGGACTCGATGGGGTAATGACTGTCTTGGGATTGAGCGATTCATGTTAGCGGTTAGTTTTAAAGATTATTTTTAAAAATGAATTTTAAAGATTATAAAAAAGCTACCCAGATTATCGAGTGGCTTTTTTGTTTTTTTGGATAAAAAAGCTAAATTGGCAATTTCGCCACGATTTTATCGACGCTGACTTGTAATTTTTGCCTCACTATCGGTGATAAAATGACAATACCGCCTAGCACACCCATGAGACAGCCGAGCACGGTATCCCAAAACCGCGTGACGATAATCTCACTGATTGCGGTAGGTTGCACCGCGCTGTACTCTGCCAAAAAGATGGTCAGTGGGGTGATAAAAATAACCGCCACCCCATAATGGCGTACCACAAAAGTTTCAATACAAAACATCATGCCAAAAATGCCTAGCGCCACACCCATATCGCTCAAATGCACTGATAGCAGTAGCCAAGCTAGCAGCATACCAATCGCGGTACCCACAATCCGATGTATCTGCTTGACCCACATGCTTTGAAAATTCATCCCTTGCATGATGACATAACAGCTCATCGGCACCCAATAGGGCTTAGGCATCTCTAGCCACAGCGCCAGCAGCAATGATAAAGCGATAAACGCCGATACAATAAAAGTATCACCCAAAATCTCTCGCACGGGCATCGGTGCCTTTAGCGGCAAGACAGGCTTGTTATAAATCAGCAGTAACGCATAAAAACACGCCACCATCCCCGCAAACAACGCGCCCAATGCCACCACGCCAATCAGCTGTGGGATTTGTGCCACGGGTGCGGGCATAAACAGCGCAATCGCTGAAGCCATGATGATAAACAGCCCAGCAGGCGGAGGTAACTTATAATAACGGCTAAACAGCGTACACCAAAAGGTCACAAAAAACATCAGGGGAATTGTCAAGATGGGCACGTTGTGGGCGACCAAGCCAACGGCAAAACACGCCACCATCCCAAAACTACACGCCAATACCGTGGTCATGCGAGACAATAACGACCCAGTGTAGGGTAAGTTTAAAATTACCATCGCACCGAGTGACGCGAGTAGCCCCATGCGCAAATCACCTAGATACGCGCCGACCATCACTGGAAAACTGATCGCAAATGCCACAAACAACGGCATATGCCAAGGTCTGGGATTGCGATTGAATTGGGTCAAGGTGGTGAGCGGGTGCTTGATATATTGATGAGTGATAGGGTTATCCAAATGAAAGGCTCTTTTGTTAATCATATTGAGGGATAAAAAATTAAGCTTAAATTTAAACTTAAATAACCTGCTAAAAACAC
The DNA here is from genome assembly GCF_032064105.1 of Moraxella sp. CTOTU49097. Lineage (NCBI taxonomy): Bacteria > Pseudomonadati > Pseudomonadota > Gammaproteobacteria > Moraxellales > Moraxellaceae > Moraxella > Moraxella sp. CTOTU49097. The sequence continues at coordinate 85,577 of NZ_DAMBOA010000002.1, forward strand.
AAAACTGGAGCAAGCCCCAGTTTTAGATGTTTATCTATTTCACATGTTATCCAAATTTAATTGGACTTAATTAGATTCGCTGTAGCGATTAGCTAGCTTGATGAATGCGTCCGATTTATCGATCTGACTCATCAACCAAAGACACGCCAATACGCTGGGCAACTTCTTCATAACCTTCGACCACATCACCTAGGCTTTGACGGAAACGGTCTTTATCCAGTTTTTTCTTGGTTTGTTTGTCCCAGACGCGGCAACCATCTGGCGAGAACTCATCGCCCAGTACGATACGGTCTTTGAATACCCCAAATTCTAGTTTGAAATCCACCAACATCAAACCACCGTCATCAAACATTTTTGATAACACATCATTGACTTTGAAGGTTAAGGCTTTCATTTCATCCAGTTGAGCTTGCGTTGCCCAGCCGAGTGATACCGCTAAAGAATCATTTACCATCGGGTCGCCCAGACCGTCATCTTTATAGAATAATTCAAAGGTAGGTGGGTTTAAAGGTTGACCTTCTTGTAGACCTAAGCGACGTACTAGGCTGCCTGCCGCATAGTTACGTACCACACACTCGACGGGAATCATTGTTAGGCGTTTGACCAGCACTTCTTCATCCGATAATTGCTGTTCAAAATGGGTTTCGATGCCTGCTTCGCTGAGTTTTTGCATGATAAAGGCATTAAAGCGGTTATTGACTTTGCCTTTACGCGCTAACTGTTCGATACGCTCGCCGTTGAACGCAGAGGTATCATCACGAAATTCTAAAATCAGATAATCTGGATTGTCAGTTTCGAAGACTGATTTTGCTTTGCCTTTATAAAGTAAATCGAGTTTTTGCATGGTAATTCCCAAATGGCTGTTTAAGATTGGCTAAGGTTGGCTCAGTGTAGCTAATTTATGACAGTTGCATTGATTGGCTGATACGCGGTTAGCAACACAAGCTGCCAACTATCATAGATCATAGATGCTATCAGCCACTTTCTATTTTACGGTACTAATTGGACGCGGTAGCTCAAAACGCTTACTACCTTCTTTTGTGATTTTTAACGTATTTTCACCCGATTGCGGCACGGCATAAACTGGCGTAAAAGGTAGCGTTTGTGCATCTGCCGGTAATTGGATGGGTTCAAGTTTTTTGGTTTTGGTATAGTCCAAAGAATTATCGCCAACTTTACGTTTAAAAGTAGTACAGCCTGTCATAGCAATGCTAGCAGAGGCAATAATCGCTAGGGCTAGCTGGGCGTTGAATCGATTGTGGTTAGCGCTGAGTGTTTTTTTCATAGTAAACCTGCTTTGGCAAGTGCTTCATCCATCACTTGTTGATGTTCTGGGGTAAGCCAAGTTAATGGTAAACGGATACCTTGCTCAATATGACCCATTTTGTATAAGGCATATTTTGCAGGAATGGGACTTGACTCGATAAATAAATCTTGGTGTAAATGGGCTATTTTTTGGTTTAATGCTTCGGCTTGTTCGAAATCACCTTTGAGTGCCAAGCCAAAAATTTGGCTCATGATTTTTGGCGCGACATTGGCGGTCACTGAAATATTGCCTTTTGCCCCATGACGCATCAGCGCTAGCGCGCTTTCATCATCTCCTGACAATACGCTCATACGACCTTTTACTGCTTCAATCAGTTTGGCACCACGCGCCACGTCACCCGTCGCATCTTTAATTGCGATGATATTTTCGATGTCCGCTAGGCGCTCGACAGTCGCTTGCTGCATATCAACAACAGTGCGCCCGGGTACGTTGTATAGCACTTGAGGAATGTCTACGGCTTCAGCAATGGCTTTATAGTGTAAGTATAGCCCTTCTTGGGTCGGCTTATTGTAGTAAGGCACAACCAACAGCACGGCATCAGCCCCCGCTTGTTTGGCGTGCTGGGTCAGCTCAATGGCTTCAACGGTATTGTTAGCACCCGTACCCGCGATGACGGGAATACGACCACCCACTTGCTTCATGGTAAATTCAATAACGTCCACATGCTCTTGCATCGATAAGGTTGCGGATTCACCGGTCGTACCAACCGATACTAGTACGTCTGTACCTTGCTCGATTTGCCAATCAATGAGATTTGCCAATGATTGCCAATCGACGTCACCATTGCTATGCATAGGTGTAATCAACGCGACCATAGAGCCTTGTAGTTTATCTGAAATGGGGGTCATAACAATACCTTGGACCAAACCTTAAGTAGAATATGTAACAGCTGCGACAATTTTTTGAAAATTTTTGTCTAGTGTAGCATACATTTGGGGCGAAGTTTAAGCGCTTTGATAGCAAACGCAAGTTTCTACGCCGCTGTAGCAAATCAGGTTATAGAACCCACTCAACCCGATAATAAGGCAGCAACTGGTTTATAGTCGCTGGCTTACAGTGGCGAATAATATGGGTTAAGCATCAGCCGTTTGAACCTGGATGGTTAGCACATCAATGGTAGGGGGGCAGTTAAACCGAAACGGCAACCCTGTCACGCCAATCCCGGTATTCACCCATACTTGGTAGCGTTTGCTGGGTTTTTCATCCTCATTGAATGCTTTGGAATGATTGTCGGATTGTTTGGCTGTATCTGGTCTGCGTAACCCCGCCGCCAGTTTATTGCCTGTCAATGCTCTGACCATCAGCGGTGTCAGTATAGGTATATTGACCTGACCCCCATGGGTTTGTCCCGCAATCACCAAAGTATCGTTGTTGGCGTCGCTTAACGTTCGCGGATTGGCTTCTAACTGCTTGATATCATGGGTGGCAATGACTAATGGCTGTCCCGCGCTGCGCTGCTGTTCAATCACGCGCGGTAAATCCATTGTACTGCCATTATGAATGCCTATGATTTTTATCCCGGCAATACGCAAGCCTTGCTCAGGCAATAATTGAATACCGAACGTTGGCAAGATATTGATTAATGACGTGCTGCTAGCAGGTTCGCTATTTTGCGCATCATCGACAACCTGCTGGGTATCAGCATCGCTAAGGACGGTATAGCAAGGTTTGTTTAGCGTTTTAAATGGGCTTAGGTGGGCATCCAAAGTTGTCGCTTGATATAACCAATCACCCAAAATCAGCACTGCATCAACATCTAAGCGATTAAGGCATTTCACCAAACGCGCCAACTGATGGGGGTTAGAAAATATACCAATGTGGATATCACTCAGCACCGCAATTTTTGCAGCTTGTCGTTTGATAGGTTGTCGTTTGATAGATTGTGACGATGACGCCGGCAGTGAAATATCAGTCGCGGGCTGATAGGTCGCAGATACGGTCAAATTAATTAAAAAACGCGAAACGCGCAGCCGATTGGGCTCAACCCAGCTCATATAGATATACAATAGCGATAACGCGATAAGCAGCCAGTAGATAGCTTGGTTGTCATATAGCAGTTGCACGTTTGCCCACACTAACAACCAAACAAACCAATAGCGCGCGTAAAAGCTGACCAGTTGCAGCAAGATTTGCAGGTTATCCGTCCGGGCTTTGAGTTGCACGGTTTTTAGGCACGACCATAGGATTACCAAGACGGCAATGAACGCGCCAAGATGACCTAGCCAACTGCCAATCATGCTACTACCCATATAAAGCGTTACCTAAATTTACTGAATAATCAATAATTTGCATGACAAGTACGTATAAAAAAAACCGCCCATTATAAATGGCAATCATGAATATGACAATTTAAACTGTCATCATATCGCAAAAAATGGATGAACAGCTAGGCGAATTTTTTGTATTTAATTCATCCAAAAATGCCTAACTTTGCGTTTTGACCGCGTTGTCTGGTAGCGACGGCAAAACAAAGACGAGCGCATTTGCGTATGTCGCACCCTGTTTAACCGTCAACATTGGCGATTTGGATGGGATTGCTACTTAAACAACCCATAGAAAAAATCCGCCATCATTTATAAAAGCTGATATGATAGTTTTATTTTCACATAGCTTTTTAAACCTAGCCTTTTAACCATAGCTTTTAAAATAGCCTTTTAAATGTAGCACGGTGACCCAATTTGCTCAGCGATTGCTTAGATTTTTTGGCTCTTTAACTCATTAATTTGAAGGACGTCAGCGTTATGACAGCAAGCGTTAATGTGTCAAACTCCCCTATCAAAGAAACTCTCCAGCCGCAAGCACAGGCTAACAATCGCCAATCGTTTGATGTGGTGATTGTCGGCAGTGGCGGTGCAGGTTTATCGTTAGCTTTATCCTTACCAAGCCATCTATCGATTGCGGTTTTGGCAAAAGACAAGGTCACTGAAGCCAGCACTTTTTATGCCCAAGGCGGTGTGGCAGCGGTACTATCGGATGATGATTCGGTTGATGAGCATGTCGATGATACCTTGATTGCAGGGGCAGGTCTTTGTCATGAAGATGCGGTACGTTTTACGGTAGAGCATAGTCGAGAAGCGGTGGAGTTTTTGCTCAAACAAGGTGTCAAATTTACCTTGGATGAAAACGAAACCTTGCACCTGACCCGTGAAGGCGGTCATAGCAAACGTCGTATCATCCATGCGGCAGATGCCACTGGGGTGGCCATTTCTACCTCGTTAGCCAAACGTGTCAAACAATGTCCGAATGTCAGACTGTTTGAGTATGTTGCTGCCATTGATGTCATCACCACCCATAAACTTAGCAAACACAACTACAGTCCGATTACCGAGCCCAATCGTGCCGTGGGGCTGTATGCGCTTGATTTGACCACCAATCAAGTGCTGACCTTTACCGCACCTTTTATCGCCTTAGCCTGCGGCGGGGCATCAAAAGCGTATTTGTATACATCCAACCCAGATATTGCTACAGGGGATGGTATCGCGATGGCATGGCGCGCAGGATGCCGCGTTGCGAATTTGGAATTTAATCAGTTCCATCCTACTTGTCTCTATCATCCAGAAGCGCGCTCGTTTTTAATTACCGAAGCCATGCGCGGTGAAGGTGCCTACCTGCGCCTGCCAGCAACCAAAGAACACCCAGAAGGTGAGCGCTTTATGCTTCGTTTCGATGAACGGGGTGAGCTGGCACCGCGTGATATCGTGGCTCGCGCCATAGACTTTGAGATGAAACGTTTGGGAATACGTCATGTTTGGTTAGATATTACGCATCAAGAACCAGCGTTTATTAAAGATCATTTCCCTATGCTATATGAGCGGCTACTAGAGCTGGGCATTGACATGACCCAAGATAAAATCCCTGTGGTACCCGCCGCTCACTACACGTGTGGTGGGGTGATGGTCAATGAAAACGCCCAAACCGATGTGTTCAATCTATATGCCATGGGCGAAACGTCCTTTACGGGTTTGCATGGTGCCAATCGCATGGCGAGTAACTCGTTGTTAGAATGTTTTGTGTACGGGATGAGTGCAGCGCGTCATATTGCCGCCGCATTTGCAGAAAATCGCGTTCCCCCCATTCCTGCTATCCCTGACTGGGACAGCCAAGATGTGACCGACCCTGACGAAGAAGTCATCGTGCTGCAAAACTGGGATGAGCTGCGCCAAAGCATGTGGCACTACGTTGGTATTGTGCGCTCGGATAAACGCCTGCATCGCGCACTCAACCGCATTTTGTTGTTAAAACAAGAAGTCAATGATTACTACGCCAACTTTGTGGTCAGTAAAAATCTGATTGAATTGCGTAATTTGCTGCTAGTCTCTGAGCTGATTGTACGCTCGGCGCTACGTCGCCACGAATCGCGCGGACTGCATTACAACAAAGACTTTCCGCAAACTTTGCCAGTCGCGGCAGATGTGATTCTAACGCCATCTATGCCATAGTATGGTTTAAATAATAAAGGGGAAGTTTATCATCCCCTTTTTTTACAATATTGCTAAAAACTTTATAGTACTTAATAATGACATTAAATACCCAGCTGCGTTAGCACTTTTGCCAATACCTCATCGGCTGTACCCTGCGCATCAATGCGTTTGACGCGCTGCGGTTGCTGTGCTGCTTGATAAGCAAATCCTTGATGCACCCGCTCAAAAAACGCTAGCTGATTTTGCTCAAAGCGGTCTAGTTTGCCGCGATTTTTGGCACGGTTCATCCCTTCTGTCACCGGTAAATCTAGCCAAATGGTGATATCTGGCATTTTTGCCACAAACTGCCTAATCAGTAATTCAATTTTGCTAAGTTCTGCCCTATCGCCCTGTTTGCGCCCAAATCCTTGATAGGCAATGGTGGAATCGGTAAAGCGGTCGCACAGCACCCATTTACCCTGAGCCAGCGCGGGCACAATCACTTGCGCCACATGATCGGCACGCGCCGCAAACATCAATAGCAGTTCACTGTCCTCTGTCATGGTCGTTGCTGGGTCAAGTAACATGGCGCGTAACTGCTCAGCAAACGGACTGCCGCCCGGTTCACGGGTTTTGATAAAGTCGATGCCTTGCGCGTTCAAATGCGCTGCCACATTAGCTATTAAGGTGGACTTACCCACCCCTTCGGTACCTTCAAATGAGATAAATTTTTCGCTAATAGGGGCTTTCGCAGCTGTTTGCATGGGTATCGTTTTTTACTGAGCTGATTGGCTGTTTTGGCTGGCGCGTTTTTCACGCATCACCCGCAGATAGTCTTGCACCGCTTGGTTATGGTCTTCTAAATTACTGGTAAATTTATGACCGCCATTGCCCGTTGCCACAAAATATAGCGAATCGGTCTGATTTGGGTGAAGTGCCGCTTTAATGGATGCAATACTTGGCAAGGCAATCGGTGTCGGTGGTAAGCCATCAATTTGGTAGGTGTTGTAAGCGGTTTTTTCTTCAAGGTCAGATTTGCGAATATTACCATCGTAACGATCGCCCATGCCATAAATCACGGTGGGGTCGGTTTGCAGGCGCATGTTTTTCTTCAGACGATTGACGAACACGCCTGCCACTTCACCACGCTCACTTCCAACACTGGTTTCTTTTTCAATAATCGATGCCATAATCAGCGCTTCATACGGCGTTTTGTACGGCAGATTGGCTTGGCGATTGTTCCAGTTTTCCATCAATGCTGTGTGTTGACGGGTAAATAAATCCGTTAGGACTTTTTTATCACTACTGCCTTCATTAAAATAATAGGTATCTGGTGAGAACCAACCTTCAAGGTTGCCATTTGGGTGATAGTCAGCAGGGATATTGAGCCCAAGTTTATCAACGTCAACTTTACTGCCATGAATGACTTCGTTTTTAATCCCTTTATTGTCCATCAAATGCTGATATAAATCTTTGGCTGTTTTTCCTTCAATGATTTGCACTTTGATAAAAGCGACTTTCTCACCTTGTTGTAGCATGGCTAAATAATTGGCAAAACTTGGATTTTCAGGCAGTTGATAAACTCCTGAATGAAGCGGTTTATCCACCGTCATTTTGATATATAGTTTAGCAAGTGGCGCCACGAACAGCTTTTTCTTTTTATCCCAGTCGTCTACTAGCGCATAGTAGGTTTGACCTTTATTGATAGTCACCATCTGCTTTTTCTGGGTAATAGTGCCATATAGGGTGTTATACCAAGCAAATAACAACCAGCCCAGCACCAATACAATAAACCCGAGTAGCCCCAGTAGACGGTATTTATTTTTTTTGTTTCTACCGGTGATGTTGTCATTGAATTCTCGCGTTGAACGATTAATCAGACAAGCATCATTGCCATTGACGTTTTTGCTATGCGGGTCTTCGTCATCCTTATCCGTGATATCCTTGTCATCGATACCCTTATCTTTGCTATGATTGTCCTGCAATTGAGAATCTGGAATATCTGCGGCGTGAGGTGCGTCACTGTGCTGAGTGGGATGATGCTTAGAACCGTCTGAGGTGCTAGACAGGTTGTTATCAGATGGGTCGTTCATAGAGAAGGCTTATATTGACTCAATAAGCGAGAATTTAACAATTAATGACAAAAATAGCAATTTTTTTTAGTTACCAGTAACACGATTTAAGTTAATTTTTCCGCATAGATTGGGGTCAAATCAAGCGCGGTTGACTGCCGATTGGGTAGCATCAATGCTTCAATGGGCAAAATTCCCCGTACAGCATTGCAAAAGAACAAGCTTGTGATATTGGCTAACTCCTCGCTGGCTAAATATCGCTCCTCGTGCGCCCTATTGTACTTGGCAAACTTAGCCAATAACACCTGCCGCATCACCCCTTTGACGCCCGAACGGTTGATGGTCGGTGTATACCACACGTTTTCATGATTAAGCTGATAAAACACATTACAAAAGGTACCTTCTACCCAATACCCCATCACATCTTGTACTAGCCCATCAATCATTTGTGCATTTTGGGTTTGGTGCTGCCACAGCTCGTGACTTGCCATCACTTTATCTTGGGCGTTTAGTAGCTTAAGTCCTACCAAGGGTTTTGGTAAACAAGCAATTTGCTGAGTAAGACAAATCGCTGTAGCGGCAGGTTGGATGATGACTTGATTGGCTTGCTGTGCTAATGGCTTATCGGTGGGCATAAGCTTAATAAAAGCGTCAAATTCAGAGTTACAAAATCCATAGCCTTTGATAGGTTGGTTTTTTCGGCAGACTATTAGCTTGAGCATACCGTGATTGAGGGTTTTTGCAAAATTGGCTAACTGGCTATTAAAGTACGCTCGGATAGTATGATTGGGAGATTCTAAATTAGCTGCGTCTAAGTCCGCGTTGGTTAAATTGAGGTGTAACGCATGGGCACTCTCGTCGATTCTATCTAAGTGGTAACTCAGCCAATTGATTTGTCCTGCCACCACCGCCATGGTGGTAAAGAACCCATCGCCATACGCTATGACCCGTGAGTCAATATCGATAGCGGTGATTGGCGTTTGCTTGGCATACTGAACATCAGATAATGGATACCACATGGTTATTTGGCTACTTGATTAAATTGATAGTTGACTATATGACAGTGAAAGCCGCATCAATTAGCCGCTTTTTTTAGCGATTTTGGCGGTGACAGTGGGTTTTCTGACCACCAAATCACAATGATAATTGTCACAGCGTGCTAATTCTACCAAAATTCCATGGTAGCTCGCATTTTTAATCGGCTGTCCTTGCACCATTTGCGCAACAATATCTGAGCCATCTTGCCCAAACCAATTTTGGGTCAGATGAAACGCTGTTTTGGCATGCTGGATGCTGATGTTTTTAACGCTGGCATTATCATAGGCACTGGCATAATACCACTGTAACTCGATATACATAGGCGAATCAAGCAAATCAAAATACGGCTCACCGATTTTAGCAAAACTATATTTACTTGCCACATTGCTTCGGTAGTCCAAACTTTGCTTATCAATCGTGATGGGTTGACCTAATAGTAACGTCACAGCTTCGGTATCGTGGATACTGACTTTGTTTGCCAGCGTTTGTTGCTGCCACTCATTGATGGGATAGACCACAGGTGTTGGCTGCGAGGTAGGGCTGGTAGACGGATTGGCGGCTGTGGTCGATGCGGTAGTGCTAGCGGTCACACTGGCATTGCGTTGTGAGGCGATTTGTTTAACCTTATCACAGCCAGTTAAGGTGAGTGCTAAGATAACGCAACCCCAGCCAAGATTTTTTGACCAAGTGGGTTTATTTTGGTTAGCGCCTTTTTTGGTAGTGTCTTTTTGAGTAGCGTCTATCGGATGTTCTGAGCGGTTTTGACGCGGTAAAAAAAGCGGTTTGCGGGCAATTAGCTTCATTGTGTTTTGTAAACGTATATTGTATAACGGGTTGGTGTGAATAGCGCATTGTAACAAGGCATTGATAGCGGTTAACAGTACGCTTTTGTTGTTATTTTTAGCCAAATCGATGAAGTGCTACACTTTACACCCACCCAATCAAAACCCAGCATTGATATAGCAGCCACAGTTATTGTAAAGTGAGGGGAATTGGTAATTTTACTCATCGTATTATAGGTTTTCCCATGTCATCAATTCCTGATTCAAATGTCCGTTATCACTGCATGGTAATTGGCAATCCGATTGCCCATAGCAAATCGCCTGATTTGCACCAAGCCTTTGCCCAACAAACGGGCATCACCTTGACTTACCAACGCCAATATTGTCCCAATGATGTTGACAGCTTTACCGCTGTCATCGAAGCATTTTTTGCAGGCGGTGGCACAGGGGCAAATGTGACCGTACCTTTTAAAGAGATGGCATTTGCGCTGTGCCAGCAGCGCGGTGAGCTATCTGAATACGCGCGCTTGGCGGGTGCAGTCAATACCCTTGCCATCAAAGCGGGCAAACTGTATGGCGACAATACCGATGGTCGCGGTTTGGTGGCGGATTTATTGTCGCAAGGCGTCAGGTTAAAAGACGCAAAAGTTGCTATTTTGGGGGCAGGTGGGGCGACTCGTGGCGCGATTTTACCGTTGCTAGATGCGCAAGTAAAATCGCTGCATATTGCCAATCGCACAGTAGAAAAAGCAGAGAATTTAACCCGATTATTTGATACCGATAAGCTCACCTTTTCAAGTTTGACGGATTTGCCCAACGATATTGAGGTGATTATCAATGCAACGTCGATAGGTCTAAGCGGTGACACATTGCCGTTTGCCAAGGATATGACGGTCGATTTTGCCTATGACATGATGTATGGCAAACCCTCGGCGTTTTTGGACTTTTTTAAGGCGAAACATGCCAAAACCTCGGATGGTTTAGGAATGCTGGTCAATCAAGGGGCATTAAGTTTTACGCTTTGGACGGGTAAACAAGTGGATTTGACGAATTTTCACTTTTAGCTTTCTCATAAAAACCGCTACGCACTCGCCTACGCTTTAGATAAAATAGACAAAACCAAAATTTACCCAAGAGAGCGCAAGAAAACCCAATAAAAAAAGCCAGTGATAAAACTGGCTTTTTTAGTCAGGCTAATTTAGCGATTCGCATTGCCTAATTGCGATAAAATATCACTAATTTCTTTGTTGGCTTGGCTTTCGGTTTGGGTATCACCATGTGGTGTCAAGTTGTCAAATAACTGTGGCAAAAGCTCCGCCATACTTTGACGGACTTCGCTTTGGTCGACACCAGTTTGTGCCGCAACTTGCGCCAACTCATTATTATCAAATAGCTGATTGATATCATTAGCATCTAGCGGTTGGTTCGATTGATCCGCACTCATCCAAGAGTTAGCTTGATGCCCAAATCCCATATTTTGGATTTTATTAAAAGCGCCTGATAGACCCCCATTACGCTGAATAAACATCAGCGCGATTGGCAACAAAGCCGCCATTAACATACCTTTACCACCAAAGCCACTTTGGCTTTGTGGAAATTGATTCATACCCACGTTATTGCCCATACCACCGCTTAGGCCGCCGCCAATGCCTCCTCCTAACACGCTACCCAGCACTTGTCCTAGCACGCCACCTTGTGACATACCTTGATTTTGGTTCATTGCCATACCGATAATATCATCCAACCCAAAACCGTTTGACTGCATTTGTGGCTGCTGCACCCCGCCGCCTAATACATTACCAAAAATATTCCCTAGGCCGCCCATATCTACTTGGTTTTGACCGCCCATTTTGCTTTGAATGGCACTTTGCGCCACTTGTGTTACTAGACTTGTTAATAGACCCATGGTCATTCCCTTTTATCTTTTTCAATGATTATTGTATATCACCAATGATACCGCGCTGACGCATGCCCATTGCCAACTGCACTTAAGTTCAAGCTAAAATGCGCAGTCGCCTCAACACTTGGTTGATTTAATTGTAGCAATATTGAATATAACTTATATACCATTTTTGTTATCGCCCCAGCGTGTTTGCTAGCACCTTAAATTGCCGCCATGTATCGCGATCCACTTGGTCTTGCCAAATGGTTACGCTGATTTTAGTTGGCGCTGATTCTATCAACTCAAACGTTAAAATAACCAAGCACCCCATATCAGCGATGCCCCTCAAGCTTGCCTGCCACACCGCTTGCTTACGATGTCTAGGTACTTTGACAACCCCACGTACCCACTGGATTTGCCAGATTAAAAAATCAAAATTGTCATAGGGTGAGGTTTGATTGTTAGTTTGCGGTTTGGCGTGTGACGATGAAATAGCCAATAAGTGACAACTAGAGACTTGCCCGAACCAGAGACTGGCTATAGCGACCATACCTAGCAAAAGTTTGTAGGTAAGTGCCAAAGGCACCAGGGTTAAAATGCCAACTACCACCCATAAACACGCCCCCCAAACCAGTTTTTTATCCACACTGGGTTTGAGCGTGGCATCAATGTCAATAAATGAGGTGTTATGACGCGATAAGTAGCGCTCGTTCATCTTAGTCCATTAAGAAGATGCTTTTAATGATTTGAGCTTGGCTATCAAATCAGCAAATTCTGGCTTGGTCGGCTGATTGTGTAAAAACCAATCCAGCAAATCAGGATCTTCTTCTTTCACCAATTCTGCAAAAATTTGCTGCTCTTGTGAGTCCGCTTGTAGATAGTGCGCTCTTACATACGGGTCAAAATAATAATCGAGTTCTTTTAGACCGCGTCTGGCACGATAGATGACTTTGCGCTGCTCTAATGTAGGTTCTGGCTGGTTGTCACTCATGATAAATCCTTGTTGTTGCGCATTAAATTCATGTAATTTTTAAATTTTTATAAAGCTTTTGCCTGTTGCGTCGCTTGCCACATCGCAAGCCCTGCTTTAGTCGCTGCTACATTATGGGTACGCAATATACATGCCCCTTGCTGCACAGCAAATAGCCCTACAACCATACTAGCAACATCTCTATCGGTAGGGTCATGGGGTAGATTGGCTGATTTGAGGACTTCGCCAACAAAGCGTTTACGGGATAATGCCACCATGACAGGTAAGTTAAACGTATGCAACCGATAAAATTCATTCAGCCATGCCAGATTTTGCTGGGCGTTTTTGGCAAAGCCAAACCCTGGGTCAATGATAAGATTGTCACGTCTGACCCCACCCGCCATAACCTCATCAATGCGCTGCTGTAACTCGGTAATAACATCGGTATATAAATCTTGATAATTATCTAGCTGATTCATGGTCGTTGGCTCACCGCGCATGTGCATGAGCATAACAGGGATATCTAGTTTGGCAGCGGTAGCAATGGCATCGGGGCGCGTCAAGGCTCGTACATCATTCCAAATTTTGGCGCCGACTTGACTGGTGAGTGTCATCACGGTTGGGCTACTGGTATCGACCGATATCCAAACTTGCTCACCAAAGTGATGATTAATCGCTTCAACGACTTTAATGACGCGGTCAATTTCTTCTTGCTCACTCACGGGACTGGCATTTGGGCGAGTAGATTCACCACCCACATCAATAATCGTCGCCCCGTCTTTGATCATCTGCTCGGTATGACGCAAGCCTTGGTCGATATGATTATATCGACCACCATCAGAAAATGAGTCTGGGGTGACATTTAAAATACCCATGATATGGGGATAAGATAAATCAAGCGTTTGATTATGATAATGAATGGCAAAGTTGGGAATGGGCTGTAACTGCATGATGTCCACAATGATGACTAAAATTTTTTACTATTTTAAGTGAAAAACAAAAAAACCGCTATCAAGTCGGTAGCGGTTTTTGGGTAATTCATATCATGGATAATTTACATTGCAGGTAACGGCGGCGGCGTTAAGCCCGAACCACTTGACGGTGGATTGCTTGGTTTATCAAAATTTACTCTAACAGGCTCTTGATAAACTTTAGGCTCGCGTGGTGGGATACCCGCCATAATGTCTTGCAATTGGTCACGGTCGATAGTTTCCCATTTCATTAACGCATCGACCATGGCATGCATTTTATCCGCATTACCTTCAATTAATGCACGTGCGATATCATACTGCGCTTCTAGGATACGACGAACTTCATCATCAACTTTCTGCTGAGTCGCTTCTGAGATAGTGCGAGATGAGGCACCAAAGTAACCTTGATTTTCATCTTCTTCGTACACCATCACACCCATGGCATCTGACATACCGTACTTAGTAACCATCGCACGTGCCATTTTGGTAGCACGTTCAAAGTCATTTGACGCGCCAGTCGATTGCTGATTGATAAATACTTCTTCAGCGATACGACCACCAAATAAAATCGCAATGTCATTTAGCATTTTTGATTTATAAACACTGGTCTGATCATGCTCTGGCAACTGCCAAGTAACACCTAACGCCCAGCCGCGAGGCATAATAGTAACCTTATGCACAGGGTCGGTACCCGGTAGCATTTCAGCCACTAAGGCATGCCCTGCTTCATGATAAGCCGTTGCACGACGCTCTTCTTCACGCAGTACCATCGATTTACGTTCTGGACCCATATAAAGCTTATCTTTGGCTTCTTCAAAGTCATTCATATCGACTGACGCTTTGTTGTTACGTGCAGCAAATAGCGCCGCCTCGTTCACCAAATTCGCTAATTGTGCGCCACTAAAACCTGGGGTACCACGCGCCAATGAACGAATGTCCACGCCAATTGTTGAGGGCAATTTTTTCATGTGTACACGAAGAATTTGCTCACGACCTTTGATATCAGGCAATCCCACTTGCACTTGACGGTCGAAACGACCTGGGCGCAACAATGCTTTATCGAGTACATCGACGCGGTTGGTTGCCGCAATCACGATTACCCCATCATTGCCTTCAAAACCATCCATCTCCACCAATAACTGGTTTAAAGTTTGTTCACGTTCGTCATGACCACCGCCCATGCCTGCGCCACGATGACGACCAACAGCATCAATCTCGTCAATAAAGATGATACAAGGGGCATTTTTCTTGGCTTGTTCAAACATATCACGAACACGGCTCGCACCGACACCCACAAACATCTCAACAAAGTCAGAACCTGAAATTGAGAAAAATGGTACTTTAGCTTCGCCTGCAATCGCTTTAGCAAGCAAGGTCTTACCAGTACCGGGCGGGCCTACCATCAACACACCACGTGGGATAGTCGCGCCAAGTTTGGTAAATTTCTCTGGGTCACGTAAGAAGTCAACAATTTCTGTCACTTCTTGCTTGGCTTCATCACACCCTGCCACATCTGCAAATGTCACTTTGATTTGGTCTTCTGATAACATTTTGGCTTTAGATTTACCAAAACTCATCGGACCCATACCGCGACCACCACCTGCACCACCACCGCCCATGTTACGCATGATGAACAAGAACAAACCAATAATCAATAGCACTGGGAAGCTTGCAATCAGTAATTGCATCATTAGGCCTTGACGTTCAGGCGTGGCACCTTGAACTTCAACATTATGCTTGATAAGCTTTGGCATTAGCTCAGTGTCAGTGACGGCAGGACGCACTGTCTCAAAAGTTGAGCCGTTTTTCTTTTCACCAGAAATTTGCTCACCATCAATTTTGACACTTTTGACCTGGTCAGTTGCCACTGCAGTGACAAATTGGGAGTAATTGAGCTTATCAGGTTCGTTGCGGGTATCAAAATTGCTAAAGACTAGCACTAATACCCCTATCACAACTAACCACAATAAGGTATTTTTTACCATGTCGCTCACGTTGTTTTTCATCCTTCGCGTTAGGGGGTTGATTAAAAAGTGGGGTTAAATCAAAATGTTTACCAAAGATAGGTAGATGTTTCACCAAAAATAGACGTTACATTAATCTTTCAATATAGCATGATATATGGATTTACCTTAACATTATCAAGCGAATTCTCTGTTATTTTCTAGTAAAAACATATTACCAATTTTTATCTAGTTAAGTGCAGGGATAGACTGAAGCAAATTACCTTATTTGGTGGCAATCCAATACATTTCTTTTGAGCGTGCGCGTGACGCTGCAGGCTTGATACTGCGCACTTTACTAAAACGCTGCTGCATATTTTTTCGTAAGGCGTCAGAGCCTTCGCCCTGGAATACCTTAATCACTAAGGTGCCACCTTCAGGGAGCACTTGCTCGGCAAAGTCCATAGCAAGCTCACACAAATAAATCATGCGTGGCTGATCGACTGCAGAAAACCCCGAGGTATTAGGCGCCATATCAGACAGCACCACTTCCACTTTTTTATCAGCGACTTCTGCCATAATGTTGTCAAACACTGCTTGCTCACGAAAATCACCTTGGATAAAGGTCACATTCTCTAGCGTATCCATCGGCAAAATGTCTGAGGCAATAAGCTTGCCAGTGTCCCCGACTAGTTTGCCAGCAACTTGCGACCAGCTGCCTGGGGCAGAACCCAAATCGACCACCGTCATGCCTTTTTTAATCAGCTGCAGTTTTTCGTTGATTTCTAGCAATTTGTAAGCCGCTCTTGCCCGATAGCCATCGCGCTGGGCAAGTTTGACATAGTGGTCGTCAATGTGCTCTTTCATCCACGCACGGCTACTTTTGGACAATTTTTTGTTAGTAATACGCGTTGCCATAATTCTCTACAAACTACCCTTTATAGTTTAAAAATTCTTCACTTGGGATTTGGCTAAAAAACCCAAAGCCATCCTAGAATGACCATCGGTAAATTTTGACAATCTCAAGGGTTAAGGCTGTTATTTTAGCATATTTCACCCAGTTAGCTTGTGTTAACTCATGGATTGGCTATTGATTTTTTTAATTCAGTGATTTTTGCAGATTGATAAGTCATGGCAGCGTTTTTGTCTATGTGTTTTTGCCTATGTATTGCCCATAATTTATTAGGCAAAATGATTAATATGGTATAATGCTGACTAATTTTTTTATAGGTCAATTGACAGTTATGGCAAATTCAAGCTTATCAAATGCGGATATCAAACATTTAAAAGGCATCGGTCACCAGCTAAACCCGGTGGTAATGATTGGGGGTCAAGGCGTTACCCCAACCGTTATTGAAGAAATTGGGCGCGCACTGACCGATCATGAGCTGATTAAAGTAAAAATCCCAGCCGGTAGCAAAGCAGATCGTGACGCTGTGGCAAATGCGATTGCTGAAGCCACTGATGCGATTTTGGTCACCAGTATCGGTCGTATGGTGTTATTATTACGTCGCAATCTGGACGCCAATCCTAAGTTATCAAACTTGGCACGTTTTGGCTAAGGCTACAATGGACACGTTACAGGGTGTGACATTCGCACTGACGAGCACGATTGAACCACTCACCGTATCGGCAACACTGGACTACCGGCTCTCAGTACATGTGGTCGCTGATAGTAAATTTTTAACGCTCTTATTTGATGCTACCCATCCCAAGATTGATGATAGTCAAACCGCTCTACAAGCTGGTCTATGGGCAAATTTTCCGACATTTAGCCCATTGGTACTTGAACGCGTGATGCGCCAAGATTATTTATGGCAAGCAGATTGTTTTGAGTGTTTTATTGCCAAAGATAGCGAAGCGGATAGCCCGTATCTTGAGGTCAATTTGGCGACCAATGGTGAGTTTAATCTTTATTATTTTGACAGCTATCGGACACCGAATGCATTACCCCCTCGGCGCTTGCCTATCACAGCGCTGACTTATGGTGAGGATATCAATTTTTTTAGCCAGGCGGTTACACAAGATAGCGAGCTTCCGCTTGTTTTTTGGTGTTCTGCAAGTCCAGTGCTCCTCACCCATGTACGAGCGTTAGAGCAGCAATATGCGTTTAGCGTTGGTACTTTTCGTGTCGGTATGACATTTGCCAAATCAGCATTGGACAAGTTAGTGGGTGCAAATGGTAATTATACGTTAAATCCAACGCGTGTGATTCAGCGACCGCCAGACAATGGATTAGCAGATAACTCAGCTCCAACCGTCGATGAAATGAGTTATTGGGCCATACAGCATGCACAACCAGCGGACTTTCATAACAAGGCACACTGGATAAACACCTAAATTATGATGGTTTTAAACCATAGCACAGCGAAAAATAAAAAACTGGCTTTAAGCCAGTTTTTTTATATGCCGAGATAGTGTCACGATTAACGCGCTGGCGCCATTGCTAAGTAAGTTTGTGGATTGATGGCTTGACCATTTTGGCGCACTTCATAATGTAGGTGGGCGCCTGTTGAACGACCCGTGTTGCCTACTGCCGCGATTTGCTGGTTTGCATACACCGTATCGCCAACGTTAACATAGTTTGCAGAGGTATGTGTGTAACGCGTGACAGTACCGTTGCCATGATCCACTTCAACATAACGACCATACCCTGTACCCCAACCTGAGAAAGTCACCACACCATTACCGGTGGCATAAATAGGGGTGCCAATGGGAGCAGCAAAGTCCATCCCTTTATGAAACTTTGATTTACCAGTGACCGGGTGGATACGATAGCCAAAACCTGAACTCATGCGTGCAGATGACGTAATTGGGCGTAACGCCAACATGCCATTACCCGCATAGCTGCCCATTGTAGGCATATTGATGATGGTGGTGGTTGGCTGAGTCGATAGCTTTTGTGCTAAACTTGCGAGGCGGTCTTCTTTTTGCTGGGTTTGCTGGCTTAGATTTTTGATAGCCGCATTGACGGCATCTGAAGGCAGATAATAATCTTCACCATCGTCTTCACGGACAATAACTTGACTGGTTTTACCGGCATTGGTAATCGATAGAATTTGAGCTTGTGCAACACTCATTGTAGTTAAAGCAACAACTGGCAATGCGATTAGAGCTAACTTCATCTCTTTTATCCTTTGTTAAACCTTATGCTATTAAACCCTGTGCCAATGTCCTGTGAACGCTACTACCGCGCATTGGCAAGATTTAATTCACTATAATTTGGTCTTAAAATCACCTACACTAACACTAAGACCCAATACTAAGACTAAATTAAAATTTTTGTCGCTTAACTAACCACCACACTGCTCATTGACTATGAAAAAACCAACCAACCATCTTGCTTCTCGCACTGAGCGTCTTGCCAATTATCAATTACCGTTTCAAAAAAAGCTGCAGCAGTTACAGCAGTTGACGGACGATGTTCGCAGCGCTTGGCAAAACGTGTTGCCTCAAGAAGTCTTAGCAAGCTTACAAGTGATTGCTTGTGAATCGTTTAGACTTGTGGTTAGTACAAATAGTCATACCCTTGCCAATCACCTCAATTACAACCAGCAGCACCTACTTTCCACACTGCAAGCGTTCGATAACAATTTTCATCAATTTAATCAGTTACGTTTTCGCGTGGTGATTGTCAAAGCTAGTTATGACTCGCAAATGCCAAATTTACAGTGTAATCACAATGTTAGCAATGTAAAGAAGTGTGAGCTAAGCGAATCTACGAAGCGAAATATAACACAGCTATGTGACCTTGTCACGGACAACGAGCCACTTAGAGCGGCGTTACAAAAACTGATAAAAGACTAAAATAACCAAGTTACAATGTAACTTTATGTAAATTATGTTGCTGATATTGCAAGATTTATCAATGCATTGATGGCTTGTGCAAGTGAAAGTAAAAAACTAGAAAAAAATTTACAATTAATAGGAGAGATAGAGATATCTTTTTTTTTATTTTTAGGGCGCTTATAGTAGCCAATGGCTAAAAAAAGATATCCAAAAATTAAATGATAAAATTGAATGGTTGGGTTTAATTAGTGTAATAAAATGATAACTTGTTGATGAAAAAATGTTACTAATCAAACAATAGGTGAAGTTTTTTAATTAGTAAAAATACACAATAAAATTAATAAAGTTAAATAAATCTAGTTAACATTGTCATGCTTTGTTACAACTTTATAATTATTTTCATCACTAAATAAAGCCTGTAATAATTTATTATTGAGCGCATGTCCTGACTTATAAGCATAAAACTCGCCCAAAATTTGGTGCCCGGCAAGGTATAAGTCACCAATCGCATCTAGTACTTTATGGCGTACAAATTCATCGTCAAAACGTAACCCTTCAGGATTAAGTACACCGCTATCATCTAAAACAATGGCGTTCTGCATACTACCACCCAGTCCTAAGTTATTGCTTTTTAGGTATTCAATATCTTTTAAAAAGCCGAATGTGCGCGCTTTGGCAATATGCTCGATAAAATTGCCTTCATTAAAATCCAATTTAAACTTTTGATGTGAGGCATTAAAAGCAGGGTGATTAAAGTCAATTTGGAAATCTAATACAAATCCATTGTAGGGACGAAATCCTGCGATTTTATCCTCCACGCGAACCTCAATTGGTTGCAACACCTGAATATAGCGTTTGGCAGACGTTTGCTCGGCAATACCCGCTTGTTGCAATACCTTCACAAATTCGATGGCACTACCATCCATAATTGGAATTTCAGGGGCGGAAACTTCGATTTGTAAATTATCAATTTGAAGCGCAGCGATTACACTCATCAAATGCTCGACTGTCCCAATGCGCTGACCTAATTCATTGGTGAGATTTGAGGACATTATGGTATCGGTTACCGCATGATAGATAGCGGGAATGGGCTTTGCCTGTGCCACATCGCTACGTAAAAATTGAATCCCATAGTCAACGGGTGCAGGAGAAAAGCGCAGGTGTACAGGGTTACCACTATGTAAGCCGATGCCTTCAAGATTGATGGGTTGTTGAATAGTACGCTGCTGCATAATGCCCCCTAGTAGATTGCATTCATCCTTAGCCAAAGCTAGGTTGATATAATTTGTTACATTTGGCTATTCTACCATTGTCCCTTCCTACATCATAGTGATGCTTGATTGATTTTATCGACCTTTATGATTGACTACAGTGATAAAAAAACCCCACACCGATTAAGGTGTGAGGCTTTTGAAAATTCATACGGTATTTTAGCGGTTTTGCTGGCGACGTAGATAGTCTTGAATACTGTTGCCTGTACGTTGTGGCTGCGAGGATTGCGGTTGCGCTGGCGCAGGCTCGATAGTTTGCTGTACAGGTGGCTGAGGTGCAGGAATGGACTGTGGTATATCACGGCGTGCCGCATACGCAGGTTCATGCGTGCCTGCTTCCACTTTATGAGTGCTAGAGGCATCTGAGACAAAATCTCTCGCTGGGTGCTTTGGGGTATTATCTAGTGTAAGACCGGTTGCCACCACGGTTACTTGGATTTCATCGCCCATGTCTTCATCAAATACCACGCCGTAGAAGATGTTGGCTTCGTCAATATCCACCAAGCTATGCACTTTTTGGGTGATGCGTTCTTGCTCTTCAAAATTGAAATCTGAGCTAGCCACCACGTTGACCAATAGACCTTTGGCATTTTTAAGTAATAAGTTGTCAAGCAATGGGCTTTTGATGGCTTTTTCAGCAGCGATCTCAGCGCGGTCTTCCCCACTGCCTTTACCGATACCCATCATCGCATGACCCCGTGAGGTCATTGCCGTGCGAATATCGTTAAAGTCGATATTAATAAAACCATCTTTTGAAATCATATTAGAGATACCTTGCACCGCTTGAAGTAACACTTCATCGGCTTTTTTGAAGGCATCTTTCATAGAGATTTTGCCATACACTGTCATCAATTTATCATTAGGGATAGTGATGATGGAGTCGACAAAGTTAGAAAGCTGCTCAATACCTTCTCTAGCCACTTTATTGCGTCTGCCACCTTCAAAGGTAAATGGCATGGTCACTACGGCAACGGTCAAGACGCCCAGCTCTTTGGCAAGTCTGGCGATGACTGGCGCAGCGCCTGTACCTGTACCACCGCCCATACCCGCGGTAATAAATACCATGTCAGAATTTTCTAACAATTGGCGAATTTGTTCTTCATCACTCTCAGCTGCTTCACGCCCTACTTCTGGGTTGGCACCTGCCCCCAAGCCGCGGTTGTTATTTTTGATACCGAGCTGGATTTTATTGGGTGCTGACAGGCGGTCAAGCGCTTGTCTATCGGTATTGGCACAGACGAAGGTAATGCCTTTTACACCATTTTGTACCATGGTTTCAACGGCATTGCCACCGCCGCCACCGACACCGATGACGGTTAAACGGGCTGAATCGGCAAATGTATCAGTGTGATCTTGTACAATACTAAACTTCGCTTCCATAATTGAAAATCTCCGTATGCTGTCAAGTAGGTTTGAGCAACATAAATAGCAAACATATTAAATTAAATATCAATTAAATCATTACACAATTAGTGGATTTTAGAGTTAATCATAACATGAGCACTCTTAAAATACTAAATATCTCTTTTTTAGAAAAATTTACCAAAAAATTTATTCACAGTTTTGAGTTTTTCTCGCATGGGCTTAACTTGCAACGAGTCAGGTGAGCTTTTCTCGCTATGATGAAACGCCTCACTTTGACTATATAACAGTGTGCCAAACGCGGTTTGGTATTTACGCTCACCAATCATCGCCGCAATGGTGCGAAGCTTGTCATCATCACCATATTGGGTATAGGCAGAAATCGCTGAGTGTTGATTGACCTTGTTTACTTTATTGGCAAAGATTTTTTTGGCTAATGGCAATAATCCACGCATTTCAGCACCACCGCCCGTGATCACATAGCCTTGTTGTAAAAACTCACTTAGCCCTTCATTATCCAGCTCTTTTTTAATATGACCTAAAATACTGATATAGCGGGCTTCCGTGACTTCAAGGAGCTCAAGCATATTAATGGTTTTTTCATCGTCATGCTGTGAACGCTTGATGGTAAAAAATTGGCTTGAGTCAATCCCATGACGATCGACATTGGCTTGGGATTTTTTCATATTCTCTGCTTCAGCAATGGTGACATCTAGCAGCATAGAGATATCCAGTGTCGCGTGATGTCCGCCTTCGGCAAAGCAATGGGTATAAATCAGCTTATCTTCACGGTAGACGCAGATACTGGTCGTCGATGCCCCAATATCAATCAAACATACGCCATGGTATTTTTCTTCGGGTAATAAACCATATTCGGCGGTAGATACGGCATCAAATAGCATTTGGTCGATACTGACATCACATTCTTGCAGCAGTTGCTGTAAATTTTGGCGACCTTTGACCGGCATCATCATCAGATGATAGAGCACCATCAAGTCACTCGCTTGCATTCCAATCGCATCATCAATCATTTCAGCGTTGCCATCTAAGGCAATACCTTGCTGGGCATAATGCATCAAATACAAATCATCTTGGAGATGCTTGTTTTTGGCTTGGGTTAGCGCGGCAACCACGTCTTTGGCTTGTACGATATCGTGTTTGATTTTGACTTCGCCCACGCTATTGACGCTTTGCAAATCTGGGGTAGAGAAGCTAAGCCAAACACTGTTTACGCGGCAATTTGCCATGTCTTCAGCGTTTTGAATAGATTGTTTAATAGCAGATTTTAGACGTTCGCGGTGGCGAATGGTACCTTGCGCGAAATCATGGTTTTTGACGGTAGATAAACCGATAATACGAATATCTTGCGCACTGTGGATTTGACCAATCACAGTATGAATAGCAGTAGCACTTAGGTGGACGACGACGATCAGATCTGGCTTTTTCATAGAACACTACAAAATTATGTTTCACCTAATGGCTGGGGTTGGCGGTGGTTTTTAAGGCTTTGGTTTTCGAATCGGTTGTTGAGTTGGCATCGGTCACGAGTTTAGTATCAGCCGATTTATTGACAGCAGTTGTATCACTCGCTTGCTGTATCACAGGTCGTTTGGTAATTGCCATGCCATTTTTATAGCGTAAATCCACCGTTTGCAGCGTTTTAAGCTGTGGTTTAAGCTGATTTTGTAACATGATGCTCAGTCGATACAGTTTTTCTGACGTATTGTCATTATCAACCAGTACCCGAAGTCCGTTATCAAAGCGAAATAACCATGCCATTCTAGGCGTTACGATAACTTCTTCAATTTTCATACCCAGTGGCATAAACCAATCACTGACTTGCTTGATTTGCTGCATCATGACAACGGCATTTTGGCTATCGCCTTGTAGCTGCATCAAGCTGGCGTTATTTAAGTCATTGCTATCGGCAGGTTTAAATACCGTACCATTGGCATCGACTAAACGTTCACTACCAAACTTGGCAACGGCTTGGCGCGGTACTACATTGACCACAATACCTTGTTGCCAATCACGGCGCACATCGGCTTGCCCTACCCAATCTACCGTCTCAAGTTTTGCTAGATAGCTTTGCAAATCAGCTTTGAGCAGATTTGTGTCGGCTTTTTCGCCCAATAATTGCTGAAGCTGCAGGGTTTGCTGGGTATTTAACCCCTTATGCTGCAAACTAATTGCTGCATTGGGTAATTTGTTGAACACATTAATCGCCAAAGCCGCTAATATCAGCAACAATAACACAACGCCAAGCATTAACAACTTTGGCAGCAGCTGATGAAAGCGATTAGGGAGCGTATTATCTAGAGAAGCAGTTGCCACAAATGAATTTGCCATATTGACCAATCATAACTCGGTCTAAAATTATTAATTACTAAAATCTCAACAACAAAAATCACAATAACTAAAAATATTACAAGGATTTATGCCAAGAAGCATATCATAGCAAATTCAATGAAATGAATGGTAAATAGATAATACGCTTCTAGACAATTCAAGTACTTTTTTTGTAAACAAATATAAACGAAAACGACTTAATTGCTCAACGTTTGTTCTAAGATACGCACGCATAGCGTCGCAAAATCCATGCCACGCGCTTTTGCTGCCATCGGCACCAGACTATGACTGGTCATACCTGGCACCGTATTGAGTTCAAGTAGATATAGCGTGCCTTCGTCATCTCGTAAAAAATCCACACGCGACCAACCTTTACCCCCAATGGCGGCAAACGCTTTTCTGGCGATTTGTTGCATGGTTTGTTCTTGCGCCTCGCTCAAATCTGATGGGCATTGGTAGACGGTATCATCACGATTGTATTTGGCTTCGTAGTCATAAAACTCGGTCGTTGGGATGATGCGAATACTGGGCAACACCTCATCACCGAGGATTGAGCAAGCATACTCACCGCCTGTGATGGCTTTTTCTGCCAAAATAGCGCCGTGGTATTGTTTGAGCTGTGGGTAAGTCTTGGCAAGCTCGCCCACTTCTTTAATTTTAAAGACGCCGACACTACTGCCTTCAGCGGCGGGTTTGACAAACAGTGGTAAACCTAGCTGCTGTTCGATAGCGGTAAAATCGGTATTGTCGTCAAGCACGACATAAGGTACGTTTGGTAAATCTAACGCTTGCCAAACTAGGCGGTTGCGAAACTTATCCATGGCAATCGCAGAGGCTAACACGCCACAACCGGTATACGGAATATTAAAACCGTCTAGCACCCCTTGCAGGCTACCATCTTCGCCAAAAGTGCCATGCAGCACATTAAATACGCGGTCATAGTCGCGCAGTTTTGAGATATCTGTTTCTTTGGGGTCAAAGTGATGGGCGTCCACGCCTTTAGCGAGTAGCGCATCAAGCACAGCTTGACCACTGGTCAGCGACACTTCACGCTCGGCACTCCAGCCGCCACAGACAACCGCCACTTTACCAAATTGTTTGACATCGATAAGCTCTGACATATTGATTCCTAATCTTTTGTTAACCGAATTTATTGCTATAATTATTTCACACAAATTTTTAAACTATCGCTTGGTTATGACTTAGCTATGGTTTGGGTATGTCTTAGTAATTTTTTTCACTCATAAAATAATCGCCTGCTGGCAGCATGGGCAAGCTACATCAGCTTTTCAATACCTTAAGTTTCATAACCGTTTACCGCGTGGTTTTCAATCAAGCGGTTGTTCAATCAAACGGTTATTTTTCCGCGAGAAATAAATTGTTTTTTGCCAAATCCAGACAAAGTTGACCCACGTTACCCGCCCCTTGGGTAATCAGCAAATCATTGCCTTTTAACATACTACCTAGCACCTGACGGATTTGATCCATGTCATTGATGTTTAGCATAATCGGCTCAACTTGTCCGCGGGTGCGAATGGTACGGGCAAGACTGCGACTGTCCGCGCCTTCAATCACCGCTTCACCTGCGCTATACACATCGAGTAGCATCAACACATCGACTTGTGACAATACGTCCACAAAATCATCGAAGCAATCACGGGTACGGGTAAAACGGTGAGGCTGGAAAATCATCACCAAGCGGCGATCGGGATAGCTTTGGCGAGCCGCTTTGATGGTCATTGCCACTTCGGTTGGGTGGTGACCATAGTCGTCAATCAATAGCACATCGCCTGCGCCATCTTTGACAGGGTAGTTACCATTGTTTTCAAAACGTCTGCCCACGCCGGCAAATTTTTTGACCGCTTGGCAAATGGCTTCATCACTGACACCTTCATCGGTGGAGATGGTGATAGCCGCTAACGCGTTATAGACATTATGAATACCGGGAATGTTCAAAGTAATCGGCAGTGGCTCACGGTCTTTACGCAGTACGGTAAAATGGGTTTTAGTGCCGTCCGCCACCACATCAATGGCTTGCACATCGTTATGTTTTTCCAGCCCATAAGTCAACACAGGGCGCGCGATTTTATCAATCAGTCCGTACAACTCTTTGTCATCACCGCACAATACTGACAACCCATAAAACGGCATATTTTGTAAAAACTGCACATACGCGGCTTTTAGTTTGTCAAAACTGCCGCCATACGTTTCCATATGGTCTTGGTCGATATTGGTGACAATCGCTGCCATCGGACGCAGCGATAAAAATGACGCATCAGACTCATCCGCTTCCGCCACCAAATAACGGCTTTGACCTAATGACGCATTTTTGCCTGACGCGTTAAGTTTGCCACCAATCACGTAAGTAGGATCTAATCCTGCTTCGGTTAAAATCATGGTAAGCAGGCTAGTGGTGGTAGTCTTGCCATGCGCACCCGCTACTGCAATACCATGACGGTAACGCATCAGCTCACCTAGCATATCGGCGCGGCGTACCACAGGAATACGTCCTGACAAGGCGGCTTGGATTTCTGGGTTGGTATGATCAATGGCTGATGACACCACGACCACATCGGCTTCACTGATGTTTTTGGAA
This sequence comes from Moraxella sp. CTOTU49097, assembly GCF_032064105.1. Classification (NCBI taxonomy): domain Bacteria; kingdom Pseudomonadati; phylum Pseudomonadota; class Gammaproteobacteria; order Moraxellales; family Moraxellaceae; genus Moraxella; species Moraxella sp. CTOTU49097. The sequence continues at coordinate 112,329 of NZ_DAMBOA010000002.1, forward strand.
TCATGCCCGATAAACACTTGAATGCCCATTTGGGTCAAACGGTCAGTCACTGGGCTTTTTTTGATGTCTGAACCGCTAACCATATAGCCATGATTATGGACAACTTCGGCAATACCGCACATCCCTGCCCCACCAATACCGACAAAATGCACGTGGCGAATACGACGCATCTCTGGAATTTCGACCACGCGCTTGGCAATTTTTTTGGTGACAGTTTTGGTTTTTTCAGGTTTTTCAGTAGATTGGGCAGTGGCAGTTTTGGCTGATTTTGACATAGACAGGCTCAATGATAAATGACTTATAAGTTGTAAAAAATAATTAGGGTTTTAATTGGGATAAAATGGCATCGGCAGCCAGCTGTGTGGCATTGGGTTTGGCAAATTCACGTGCTTTTTCTGCCATCGCTAAGATTTGATGACGGTCGAGCTTGGCTAAAATAGCACTTAAACTCTCTGCCGTTAATTCTTTTTGCGGCATTAAAAACGCGGCGCCATGTTCTGATAGGGTTTTGGCATTGGCCGTTTGGTGATCATCGACTGCATGGGGCAGCGGCACAAACACCGCAGGCAATCCAACCGTAGCAACTTCTGTGACCGTGAGCGCCCCAGCACGGCAGACAATCACATCTGCCCAGCTGTATGCTTCTGCCATATCTTTGACAAATGGCAAAATCTCATATTGGGTTGATTGGAGCTGTGCTTCGCTATATACCGCTTGAGTAGCCTCTTGGTTGTTTTTACCACATTGATGCCGCACTTGCCACGGCTTGGCGTCTGGCATACTTTCTAATTTTTTTAGCGTGGGCGCGATATGATTATTTAGTGCCTGAGCACCCAGAGAACCGCCAATGACCAATAGCTTTAAAGGACTGGTATCATTGACATCGATACGGGCTTCTGGTGGCGGTACTTGTACGATAGCTTCACGTACGGGGTTGCCAACTGTCATTACTTTATTAGAAGGTAGTTCGGTAAAGGTATTTGGGAAGGCTTCTAACACTTGATTAGCAAGCTTAGATAGATAGTTATTACTCATGCCTGCGATGGCATTTTGTTCATGAATGAGAATTGGTATTTTACAAAATTTGGCGGCCAATCCGCCAGGTGCGGTCACATAACCACCAAACCCTACCACGATGTCGATTTTATTGGTTTTGATGATTTTGATAGCCGCTAATGTTGCTTTGAGTAAGGTTGACGGGGCTTTAAATAAGCGTTTGATACCGTTACCGCGTAACCCCTGCATATTAATGGCATGGTAGGTAAAGTCGTAATGTTGTAGCAACTCATTTTCCATACCGACTAGGGTGCCGAGCCAATGCACTTGGGCACCTGATTGTTGTAACGCTTGAGCCACTGCAATCGCTGGAAACACATGCCCACCCGTGCCTGCTGCCATCATCAGCACGCGCGGTTTTTGCATCGTTGGCTCACTCATCTTATTATCCTTGACCAATCCAATCTAGGTGAGGTGGGGATTCGAAAACCCCGTATGACTGACCGTTTATCGGGCAAAACAATCACCATAAAAATGGCAAAATCATAGCATTATTTCACCCAATAATAAAGTAAATCACTTGAATTGCTAAGTAGCATCAAGATTTTGCAGTCATCATATCCATTTATAATTCATAGCTTATATTTCATACTTGATGTTTGGCTGTAACCGTTCTGTCATGAATCAGTCAAGCCTCTGTCACATATCCCCTTTACCATACTCAGCATAATTGTTTCTGCATTATTTCAATAAAATTTATTTCGTAGCCAACTGCTAACTGCTATCAGCAAGGAATTCACTCATGACTGAAGTTAATCAATTACACCAAACCATTAGCCGCCGTAATGTCATTCGTTTTTTGGCAGGGGTGCCTGCGCTGCCACTTGCCACAGGCTCTGTTGCCACCCTATTAACAGGTTGTGGGAGTGATAGTAATACTAATAGCACAGCAGGCATACTCAATAATACACAAAAAACCATCAAATCCACTGAATTTGTCGGTATGGCTGCACCAAATTTATCAAATCCCGCCAATATGGCAACGGTGTATGTCGATTCAAAGCTAAAAGCAACCTTTGATGACAATACCACGACTGAATATAAGCTACAGTATCAACCGTTTTTTAAAACAGGCGATAAATTAAAAGACTTAAAGGGTAATGACATCATTGCAGGCGGCTATTTTGATATCTATAACAAGCCCATCATGGATAGCTCAGTGCTAGCCTCTACTCGCCAGTTTTTCTCTGATTGTCCCGATGGTTCTTCATTATTGACAGTTAAAGGCGCACGTGTTGCAGGTGTAACAGGTAATACCGTATTTGCGGTGGTGCAATTTGAATATACAAGTAAAGACCAAGCCGGCAGCAATACTTACGGTACACTACCTTCACCCATTGCGGTAGTAACACTTGACCAAAACCCACAAACAGGCGAACTCAAAGTCGTCAAATACCACAACGTGGATATGTCAAAAGTGTATGGGTTATGGATTACTTGTGGTGCATCACTTTCACCATGGAATACGCATTTGTCATCAGAAGAGTATGAACCAGACGCTTTCATGGCTAAAAACAGCGCCCAATTTAAAGCATTTAGTAAAAACTTATACGGTGATGAAACCAAAGCAAACCCATACCATTATGGTCATTTACCAGAAATCGTAGTCAATGCGGATGGGTCTGGTATCGCGAAAAAACATTTCAATCTAGGTCGTATCTCTCACGAACTGATTCAAGTGATGCCTGACCAACGTACTGCGTTGATGGGCGATGACTTCACTAACAGTGGTTTATTCATGTTTGTTGCCGATAAAGCATCTGACCTGTCTGCAGGTAATCTCTATGTTGCCAAAATCAGCCAAACGTCAGCAAAAGGCGGCCCTGCGGCTGCCAGCGATTTTAGCATCAAATGGATGCATCTGGGACATGCGACCAGTGCTGAAATCGAAGCCCTAGCCAATATGGTAGTACCAACCGATATCATGGATGTTAAATACACTGACCCCAATGATACCTCTTACAAAAAAATCGGCTATGACGGAACTTATAACTGGGTAAAACTTGCGCCAAATAGCAAATTACCGGCAGACAAACTCACCCAAGCGGCGGCATTTTTAGAGACCCACCGCTATGCGGCGCTGCAAGGTGCGTCAATGGCCTTTACCAAAATGGAAGGCACCACGGTTAATATCAAAGATAAAATCGCCTACTCTGCCATGTCGCGCATTGAAAAATCCATGACCACAGACGAGTACGATGTCAAAGTGGCTCAGCTAAAATCAGGCGCGGTGTATGCCCATGAGCTTAAAGGCGGTCAGGTTGATAACAATGGTAAAGCAATTAACTCTGAGTGGGTCTCTACCCGTATGTATGTACCTGAAGGCTTAGCAGGGGAAGACATTACCAAAGATGCGCTCGGTAATACGTCTAACATTGACAAAATCTCTTGCCCCGATAACCTAAAATTCTCTGAAAAAATGCGTACCTTATTTATCGGTGAAGACTCTGGCTACCATGTTAACAACTATCTTTGGGCATACAATGTTGATACCAAAAAATTAGCGCGTATCTTGTCAACACCAGCGGGCGCTGAGTCAACGGGTCTACACGCGGTCGATGAAGTCAATGGCTATACTTATATCATGTCAAACTTCCAACACCCAGGTGACATGACATTTGTCCCCGCCGTTGAGACAGCAGTTCGCCCGCTCATTAACCAAAACTTCAAAGATGGCTACAGTGCTGCGGTGGGTTATTTGGCGTTTAAAGCTTAATACCCTGCCAAGCGCTAATATAAAAAACCCAGTCATTGACTGGGTTTTTTATATTAGCGCTTGGCAATGACAGCTAGCGAATTTGCGTTTCAATATGCGTTTCAATATGCGATTCAATAAACGCAATAAAATCCTCTGCGATATGCGTGCCACATTGGTCGTCAATCTCACGCACGCAGGTGGGGCTAGTCACGTTAATCTCTGTCACTTTGCCACCAATCACATCGAGTCCGACAAAGTACAAGCCTTTTTGCAGTAGCACAGGCGCCACTTGCTCAGCAACTTGGCGTTCTTGCGCTGACAGTGGCATGGCGACCCCACGACCACCGGCAGCTAGATTGCCGCGCGTTTCGCCTTGGCTTGGAATACGCGCCAAGCAATAATCTAAAGGTTTACCACCGACAATTAAAATGCGTTTATCGCCGTCCTTGATTTCAGGCAAGTATTTTTGCGCCATCACAGGCAAGCTTTCAAGCTGGGTTAGCATCTCAAGGGTTGAGCCAATATTAGGGCTATCGGCAGTCAGACGAAAAATACCCATTCCCCCCATGCCATCAAGCGGTTTGACGATGACATCTTGGTGGGTTTTGATAAAATCACGGATATGGGCTTGTTTATTGGTCACAATCGTCGGTGTCATCAGCTCAGGAAATTGCGTCGCAAACAATTTTTCGTTACAGTCACGTACGCTTTCTGGGTTGTTGACCACCAACACACCTGCTCGCTGAGCGTATTCTAGCAAGTACAGGCTATACAAAAACTGCATGTCAAACGGTGGGTCTTTACGCATCAAGATGACGTCAAACGCCGTAGCAGGCTGCGTGGTTTTTTCACCCAGCTCATAAAAATGCGCAGGGTCTTTAAACGTTTTGAGCGACTGGCTATCAATTTGCAATACGCCATTATCGAGCCACAAATCGTGAATTTGGCAATAATGCGCCGTGTGACCACGATCTGCCATCGCCCATAGCATCGCAAGCGTGGTGTCTTTTTTGTAGTTGATGGTGTGGATATCGTCCATGACGATCAGAAAATTCAGTGGTTTCATTTAGTATCCTTGTTAGTATGCTTGTTCAATTTTTATCAATTGTTTGTTTTGCTATTAGAACATCGATTCGACCGCATTACCATTGTTATCATAGCGCATACCGCTGGTCGGTTGTTCATTGGTAAACCAAAAATGGTATTCAGGATTACCCGCTTGGCTGTAAACAATCGCTTCTTGTACTGCACCTTGGCGGAACAATACTTTTTGTTTGATGCGGCTATCGGACAATCGATACGTCACCCAACCATCATATAAACCGTTAACCAAGTCGGTGCGAAGCTGGGTCACAAAGTTTGGGTAGTACACCACCAAAAATTCATCAAAATAACCGTTTTTGACAAAGGTGGTAAATTGCTCGCCTTCTGGCATCACGCCATTATAAGGACCATCGGCAATGCCTTGTGGCGCAGCTTGCGGTGATTTTGGCGGCAAGATAAGGCTATTTAAAGCATCATAAAACGGCTGTTGGTCAGTTGCCACATTGACAATTGCAGGCGGTTTGCTACCCTCCGCCATCAGTTCATTGATACTACTACAACCTGCAAGCGCAAATAATATTGCCGATAAGGTAAGTGCAGTGCCGACACGCAAAAGATGCGCCGTTGTTAGTGTGGTGGGCAAGGCTTTTGTCAACATAGCCGTCCTCTTCAATGGTTAATTTAAAAACAATCTATCGTTAGCGGGGTTGGGTGATGATGTTTATATAACATGATGTAAAAAACTATCTTGTTAAACAATTATCACTCAGGATGATGGCAACCGCTTATTGAACGCCGTATTGCTCGCGGTAGGCTTGCATTTTGGCAAGTTCCTCCTGCGTGCCATTTTTGGCGACATACTCGGTAATGTCATCCATCGTGACCAAGGCAAGTACCGGTACATTGAGGCTCTGCGCCAATTCTTGAATGGCAGATTGTTCGCTTTGACCTTTTTCTTTACGATCCAGCGCAACGATAATCCCCGCGACTTTAGCCTCTGATTTTTCTAGGAGTGCCACGACTTCGCGCATCGCTGTACCCGCGGTCATCACATCATCAATCACCCAAACCGATTTGCCTTTGAGATCGGCGCCAACCAGCATACCGCCTTCCCCGTGGTCTTTGGCTTCTTTGCGGTTGTAGCCCCAATCGGCATTGATTTGGTGATTGTTCCACAGTGCTTGCGCAGTCGCCGCCACAAACGGAATACCCTTATATGCTGCTCCAAAAATCACCAAATCGCTACTTTCGGTAGATTGTAGCTGCTTGGCAAGCGCATCAGCATACCCATTTGCCAACACCGACAATAGCTCACCTGTTGATAACAAACCTGCATTAAAAAAATACGGGCTTATACGACCTGATTTTAGGGTAAATTCGCCAAATTTTAATACGTTGTTTTTGAGTGCCACTTCAATAAAATGCTGAGGAATAAACTGCGGTGCGTGAGCGGTTTGGGTTTGAGCTGATTGGGTTTGAGCTGATTGGGCTTGAGATAATTGCGACATACGCGACTCCAAAAAAGAACAAGTTAAAAAATACTATTAGCCGCCTGTTATGGGGTTTTGCGAGCTAATGGTGACAGTACGTTTGCTGATGGCTGTTTGCTTACCCACTTGCCAATCCATGGCAAGCGCAGCGAGTGCAACATGCGTCGGCTCGATATATAAATCGTTATGCCGGGTCAAAAAATGCAATTGGGTGCGATGCGCCTCGATGTATTGATTGATAGCATCAGCCAAGTCTTGCAAGGTGATTTGGGGGTTAAGTGATTTGCGCGATTTGCATTGGCATAGCAAAAACACACAAAGCATAATATGGTACATTTGTCCCATCAGATACAGTTTGGTTTCGATATTGAGTAGCGCTTGGTTATAGGTGGCGTCAGACTGTGCGCTGGGGGCATCGTTAGCTTGCTGTTCATAGGAATTTTGCAATGTCTGCTTTGGTAAGGATGTTGTAAGCGTATTCATACTTGCTAAATGCCGGTATTGACCCATCACCGCTTTCATCAGTGAAACACTGCTGTCATTGACGAGCCTTGGCAACAAAGATAGCGGTAAATGCAGTGACGGGTGTTTGCTTTGGCTGTTATTGGCCTGCTGTTGTTGCTGCTGGATAAAGTGCCGCATCTCAATGGTTTGCTCAGATAGTAACTGCTCTAACATCTCAGGTTGATGACTTTGCGGATTTTTTTTAGCGATTTTTGTTGTGTTATCCCTCATTGTGTAGAGCTTGGCAACGTCTTTTACACTAGCGGTGAGGTTGTTGGTATCTGCCACGGGCAATGAAAGCGGTTTTTGCATATAAATGTCAATGGTATGACGCGCGGGTATGACGCGCTTATCAATCGGGCGACAAGGATCGGGCAGAGCCAATCTTTCTGCCTCAGTCATCACATTGGGATGGCGTAGCTGGTGTTTGTCTTTAGCCACTTGGTTTTTTGCGGCTTGGCGCTCGGTGTTGGAATAAGTCATGGCATACACGGCTATAAAATCACTGATAGGTAAATGATGAAAAATTTTTGTTGAACCCCACCACCCATCACTAATCGCTTAAACTCGACAAAATATGCTGATAGCCTGACTGCCAATCTGGGTAGTTGAGCCAACTAGCTGGCAAGTTATTGATAATGCGTTTGCCCGTTGTTGGCTCCATACAGGGCAGCGATAAGTTCAAGCCCTGTGCAGTCGCCAAATAGTTTAGCACAGTATAGAGCGGGACTGGCGCGTTATCTGTCGCCAAGTAAACTGGCACGGTTTCACCTGCATTGATGACCTTGACAATGATACTCACCAAATCTATATCCATAATACGATTGGTCCATGTGTTACTCGGATAATTGCTAGCTATATTTGTCGACTGTGCTGCTAACTGTGTTGCCATGGTCAGTAGACGCAGCCGTGACTGCCCATAAATCCCACTTGGACGAATGATGACGCTCTTATCTTCAAAGTGCTGCTGCAACAACTGCTCAGTTTGCAAAATCACTTGAGAAGTGGCGCTTGCTGGTGCGAACACAGGGGTATTAATATCAATGACTTCGCCCGCGTTTTGTCCGTAAACGCCTGTCGAAGAAATAAATACCACACGTTTGAGGTTTGGCAGATGGTCACCCAATCGCACCACATGCTCGGCAATCGCATAATAACTGTCACGGTAACCTTGTAGCGACAAGGTATCTGGACTGACAATAATGCAGATTTGGCTAATTTGGCTTGACCATTGACTTAGCTGCGCAATGATTAACGCGCGCGCATCACTGGTAACAAAATGTAGATTTTCCTGATATAGATTGTCATTATCGGGTGGCAGCTTGGCTGTCATGGGGTTACAGAAAGCTAAATCTGTCGGCGTGGAGCGGCTGACACCAATCACGCAATGCCCCTGCGCCGCTAATTGCTTAGCAACAGGTAAACCAATTTTGCCCAGTCCAATCATTAAAATGGTTTGCATCATGCTATGACCTATCGCGAATGGCATTAAAAAAACTGACTATTTTTAATCGCTATATGTTTAATGGATGTATTTTTAACCGAGTTATTGTTGAAAACGCATCGACAAATCAATGGCTTTGATATGCTTCGTCAATGCACCCATCGAGATAAAATCCACCCCTGTTTCTGCCACTTGGCGTAGATGGGTAAGGCTAATATCACCTGAAGCTTCAAGCTGGCAAGGCTTACCAAGACTAGCAACCAGCTCGACCGCTTTTTGGGTATCTTCAATGGTAAAATTATCGAGCATCACGATATCAGCATTGGCAGCGATGGCTTGATGCAACTCATCAAAATTTTCTACTTCAACTTCCACTGGCTTATTGGCAATCTGACGCGCCTGACTGACTGCTTGGGCGATACCGCCACACGCCATGATGTGGTTTTCTTTTATCAAAAAGGCATCGTATAGCCCGATACGATGATTATTGCCGCCGCCGCACAGCATGGCGTATTTTTGCGCATGGCGCAGCATTGGGAGGGTTTTACGCGTATCTAACAATTTGGTCGGTAGTTCTGCGATGACCGCCACATGGTTGGCAACCACAGTGGCAGTGGATGATAAAGTCTGTAAAAAATTGAGCGCGGTACGTTCACCCGTCAGTAGCGCCCGGGTGTTACCGATGAGCGTCACCAAAACTTGATTGGCTGCCACAGCGTCACCGTCTTTGACTGCCCAATCAAGCTGCATGTTAGGGTCAAGCTGGCGAAATACTTCATCCACCCATGCCTTACCCGCAACTACCATCGGTTCACGACAAATAATGGTTGCCGTATCGCACTGTGTTTCGGGTATTAACTGCGCGTTAATATCCCCAGTGGCGATGTCTTCTTGCAGCGCAAGTGCGACTTGTTTGGCGATTTCAATACGTAGTAGTGAGCTGATTTGGGGCGTGGTGGCCGAGGTATCACTAATGGTTTGGCTAGCAGCAGACATGCAAATAATCCCTTATTGTCGATGGGGCATTTTCGATGAGGTATGTTTGATTGTATTATCGCTTATTCTTTGGGGGCTTGGGTAGTAGTTTGTTGATATAAACGCAGAGCAATCAACGCCAAAGCGGCTACAATCGCGGCGAGTACGCCCCATAGTGCCCATGTTTTGTAGCGCTCAAACGATGCATTGGGATTGTTCAATGCCTCGATATTTTGCATTTGTCCTTCAACGGTATTGCCAAGGCGGGTAAGTTGTTGGTTAGATAGAGTGATATTGGGTTGTTGTAATACGCGCGGCTCGTTGATTACCAGTCGATAAGGCGCTGTGCCTTGCGCCAAAAAATACATCTCATACATGGGCGTTAACAGATTGACCGGCAAATCATCTTGCTGCATTTGACCGTCCAAATGCAGCGACTTGGTCAATGTCGGTTGCCAACTGACCACTGTGTGGTTTTTATCAATTTGGGTAGTGGCTAAGGTTTTATCATTACTTACATTGGCGGTTTTATTGATTTTAGCCAATTGATTGGCTTCTTGTTCAGGTACGTTGATGCTCACTTGCCACAGCTGATTTTCGGGGACAAAAAAACTCACCCCTGTGGTCAACATGGGCTGAGCAAGGCTAAGCCGCCATTGGTTGGCGTCCTCTTTGGTTTTTGAAAAACTGGCGCGGGTCAAGAAGAAAATTGGCTCACTCACCCTGCGATTTAAGCTGGCTGCCTCAAGATTGATAGGCTGATTTGCCACCACTTGCCAATACCGATAATTGGCTTGCTGCGGCTCGATGGCAATCGCATGGCCTGTCGCTATCGGCTGATTGCTGCCGTCAGCTTGCGCTGCTACCATTTGGCTAGATTGGCTAGGTTGGGTAGCCTGGCTAGGGCTAAAGGGGCTGACCACGGTTTGGCTGACCATCTGCCAGCTTTGCAAGTCATCACTGCCATAAATTTGCAGTTGCAGTGGGCGCTTGCTGGGCTGGGCTGCATTTACAGGTAAAAATTTTAGCCAAAGATTGACCGCTTGCTCGGTTGATAAAGCAGGTTCGGTTTTGGCAAAGTTGGGATTGGTTAACCACCAAGTTCTGACTGGACTATTGGTAACGGCGGCGACTGGGTTTGAAGGTAAATTGCTAAGGTCAATGTTAATCGATTGTTGGTTGTCTGGGTTATCAAGCTGTACGGTCAACGCATGGCGTAATTTTTCCACCGCATTGGGGTTATCCGTCTCCACGCTCACTACTTGCAATACTTGATTGACGGATGATTGTTTGCTGACAGGACGAATCGCCATCGGCATAATATGACCTTTGGCATCAATCAAGCGGTAATTTTGTTTATCGCTAATAGTTGCCCCATTTTGCTGCATGATTAAAGCCAACAAACTGGGCGTTAACGATGAAAATTTTACCAGTTGGGCGCTGTTAGGGTTGTCCGCTTGACTCTCTCCCGGTAAATCAATGTCGATTGCAAAGCTATTTTGCAATGCATCAAAGCCATAGCTGATACTATCAATGTCATGCGCTTGCTCTGAATTGTCAACGATGGCAGGCACTACCGTGGTCGTGGTGGTTTTTTGCGAGGCAACAGTGACGGATGCCGTTTGCGTGGGGTTTTGGGCATCTGCTTGCGTGTAAATGATAGCTACTAACAATAGCGGCGAAACTAAAGTTGCCGATAAAATACAGGCGCGGTGTTTGGCTAATCTCACGTGACAGTGTTTATTTTTTTTCATTTTTACTTCATTATTAATTTATAGTTACTATAGAATTCATAGCCCCTATATAATAGCTACTATATAATTGATATGACTTTACAAGCTAACCGATTGCGATGGACATTGACAAAAACCCAGAATAACTAGACCAACTAGACCAAATCAAAAAGCAGCGTAGCGTGTGTTTGCGTTATCGACATAAAGCCGTCAGTCATAACTAATCTAAAAAATTTGGAAATCCTAGCATCGCATGGTTAGCATCATTAGACAGTATCAACCTTAAATTTTTATGTTAGAAAATAATAAATAGCATTCTAACTTATTGATAGTAATTAGATTTATAATTTGGTTGCCATAAAACTTTGCCCTATAAGGATATTAACAATACCCACTCAAAACTTCTATACCGTGCTACAAACCATTAACAAGAGAACTGATATTTTGGGCAAATTCTAGCCAAATGTTACAATTTAAAAACAATTTGAGCACGAGCCTTTATCCTTTTGTGCCTTTATCCCTTTGTGCCTTTACTCAAGTACGCCTGCTGTAAATACGAAAAATAACCCATGTTATTCACGAGCTTTAGCAGGGGGTTACTTAGCTTTTTTTGGCTGCATTGGGTTTGTCTGGCTGAAGTTTATCTGACTTTGGTTTGCCTGATTTGGGTTTACCTACTTTGGGGGGTAAGGGTGCAAGATAACCAATGACTAGCATCAACAAGCCTGCCCCGATAAAAGACACCACACGCAGTACTGCACTGGTATTCGACATATCTATCAATACCAACTTGGCAACCACAATGGTCAATAATGCGATACCGGCAAACCATACCAAGCGAATGGCTTTTTTGTTTGCCAAGAACATCAATACCATTGCAATCACGGTCCATAAGATAGTCAGCCCCGTCTGTACCATACTGACTGACCAAGCACCATGTTCCCACGTCGGCGTGCCCCAAACGCTGGCAAACCCACGCACCAACATACTGCTGACCGTCACAAATGCCCCTAGACCGCAAACCACCAAAACGATAGTACGATAGTTGGTATCAACTTTGAGTGCCACATAAGACTGGTACAGTAAAATGCTAATTAAGGTCAAATCCAGCGGATTGAGCAGCGGCAGATAAACGCCCAATAGCTGACCGTCTAACGAGAAATTGGCAGATAAACTCCAAATGAAGGTCATCGGCACCAAAATATAAGCGCTGTTTTTAAGCAGCGTATCAACCGCTAACCAACCAAGCAAACGACCACCAAGCGCCTGAAGTTTTGGCAGCAACAACCAACTCATCAGACCAAGCACAGCCAGCACGGTCGGTAAAATAGTGATAATGGCTCGAAGCTCTTGGGCATGTTGCCAATAGTTAAATGGCACTTGTTGCAGCATCCAAGTTAGCATGGCAATCAGTGTCAAGAACCAAACGAGCGCGTCAACGCTTGTATCGAGTCGGTCGCGATGCCAGCGACTAAGCAGCCACGCGCCTAGTAATTTTGCGATGGCTAAACAGCCGAGCATGGCGAGCAAATAACGCCCCAACCCGCTAAATGCTTTGATGTGATAATCGTTTAGGTCTACAACCGTCTCGACCTTAACATGGGTGAGACAGACTAGCACCCAGCTCAGCATCGCAAACGGTAAAATCAAGCGACTCACCTTACGCATACTGCGCCAAACAAAACGCTGATGAATCAGCTGTCCCACAATTAAAAATACCGCCATACCTACGGCGATTTTGATAGTGGTGGTTTTGCCACCGTTGATCCAAAAGGGATCAGCGGATAAAATCGCTGACAGATACAGCACAAACCCGACAACCACAAGCGCGGTCGCAACAAGGCTGTGACTGGCATTATCAGTAATTTTTTGAACCCGTTTATGCGTCGTTTTGACTGCCGCAGGTTGAGGTTGAGGCTGAGCTTTAGCTTGGGGTGTGGCTGCCGCGATATTGCCCCTACCGTGGCGCAAAATAAAAGCAGACAGCAGCACACACGCAGCCAATACGGTCAATGGCAAGGTGGATGAAGCCGCCATTATAGACATTTGGTGCGGAATAGATAATTGATCCAGTAACCCATACCAATGCCGCATGATTGTATCAAAGCCCACCAATAACACGATACTAAAGGCTTGCAATGCCAACCCAAAATATACCGTCCAGCGTCTTTGGGTACGCGCACCGAGCCACACCAATGCAGCACCCTGCACTGCCCAACCGATACTAATCCATTTGGCTGATAGCGCCAGTGGTATCACCAAAGCCAAAAACCCACAGCCGAGCGCAAGGCTGGCTTCAATGAGCAGCTCAAAGCTGTTATCAAACTGGTTGTTGGCTTGTGGGTCGTCTGCGATGCTACGACGATGATGTTTGAGCAGCCACAATCCTAGACTCAAATAAATAGCCGATAACGCACTGCTAGCAAAGGCCAGATGATAAGGCAAGTCATTGAGCAAGCTTGCCATCAGCCCAAACCCTAGTAACGCGGTGCCAAACAACAATCCTGAATCTATCGATAGAATCGGGCGTTTGGCTACCCCCCTGTTCATTTGCAGCAGCGTTTGGTTATAACTCACGACCTGCTGCGAGTATCTAACTGCAATAAACAAATACAGCGCCATGTGCCCAACCAATAATCCCAGCAGTTGCCAGCGTAATGACAGCCAGCCTGCACCTGCGCTATTTCCACTAAATGTACGAAATCCCCACACATACGCAAGCCCAAAGGTCACTGCTAGGCTTAGCGCATTGAGCAATTTCCAAGTGCGATAATGGGCAATCACCGCAACCGCTATATTGAGTAATAAATAATAACTAAATAACATCACCACACTACCGTCAGGTCGGCTGACCAGTATCGGCGCAAAAAATGCCCCACCGAACGCCAAGACCGCAAGCGGCAGCGCATTTTGCCACACCGAAAACATCACGGTTAACCCTGCCAGTAATGCAAGCACGGCAAAGGTTAAAGTTGATGGTAATAGCCCATACAATTTAAAACTCGCAAACACCGTCAAATAAATCACCGCAAAGCCGACACCTTGCAAAGTCAACCCGTAACTGCGTTTTTTGGCAGTAGTGCGATAGCCGACTACCGTTATCACCAAGCCACCCAACGCTACCAGCGCCATGCGCACGGGCATCGATACCTCAATATATTGGCTGGCAAGTTTGAGTAATAGCACCACGCCCACTAGCAACACCAGTGCCCCGACACGCACCACCAAGTTTTCCCCAAAGAACCATTGGGTGGCACTTGCCCAAAGCGAGGTCACAATATTGGTAGCGCTTTCATCATCTTTTAAAGAATGAGATGATGGCTGTGACAAAGTGGGTTTATGCGGTGGGGCTGCGTCATTCACTGACGGCTGCATTGCCGTTGGCGGATTTGAACTAACCGAAGCGTCAAGCGTATTCGCCATTGGCAAAGAGGCAACTATTGGAAGGGGTGCTGGGACAGGGGCTTGACTAATGGGCTGAGTGATAGGATCAGTAACAGGTTCAGTGACAGGCTGTTTTTGGCGAATATCGCTTGCCGATTGCTGGGTAGATGATGGCTTTGCCTCGCTGCTTAAGATATACACGGTTGCCATGACGTCAGCGAGTTGTTTTTGCAGGTTGTCGAGCTTGGATTCAAGCCGGGTAATTGCTTTTTGTTGGGCAAAAATTTTATAAAGCGCCCCCACGACTACCACTATCAACGCCGCTATAATCGTATCCATCAGATGCCCTACCCTTGTTATCAGCTTAGCGATAGCATACCATTTTTTTGCAAAATTGCTTTTTTTTAACTGTGTCTTTCGGTTAAGGTGAAGATAAGCCCCATTTTATGCTAAATTAGCCACATGATTGAGTAGCGTGTTACTAACTATTTGAAACACCATTTTGATGATTGGGCGGGGTATGGTTATGTCGGGATTTAGCATTGAGCAGGGTTTGTTAAGCCCATGCGAGTTTGTGGCGTCACCCAATTTTGGACAACGCCCCGACCCCAATGATATTCATCTGATTGTGATTCATAATATCAGCTTGCCGCCCAGTGAATTTGGTGTAAAAAATGACCAAGGCGAGCATTTTGTTCGTGCATTTTTTCAAAATCAGTTAGACCCCAAAGCCCATCCGTATTTTGCAACCATCTATCAGCAGCAGGTCTCCGCGCATTTGTTTATTGAGCGTGATGGCAGCGTCACGCAGTTTGTGAGCTTTGATGAGCGTGCTTGGCATGCTGGCAAATCTAGTTATTTGGGCGTGCCAAACTGCAATGACTATTCGATTGGGATTGAGCTAGAAGGTGATGATTATAGCGAGTTTGATGACAGGCAATACCAAGCGTTAAGTGGCGTGATTGCCGCGATTTATCAAGCTTATCCCAAAACCATCAATCATCTAGCCGGTCACAGCGATATCGCGCGCGGCCGCAAGTCCGACCCTGGCCTGTATTTTGATTGGCTTAAATTAAGAAGCATGGTCAATAGAAGCATTGTCAATAAAAGTGAAATCAGCCATTAGGTGACTTTCAAAAATTTATCGTATGGCAATTTTGTAGGATAACGATTTTGCAAGATAACATTTTTGCAAAATAACAGCGCCCCAATCAAACTACAAAACCCCATCAACACACCCATTTCTCGGCAAAACTTGCAGCGATTCTTTCATGTCAAAACTTATCAAATCCACCGCTATTATTAGTTTCTTTACCTTATTTTCACGTATCTTGGGCATGATTCGCGACATGGTATTGATGAGCGTGTTTGGTACGGGGGGCATGATGGATGCGTTTTTGGTAGCATTCAAATTGCCCAATTTTTTGCGGCGGCTATTCGCTGAAGGCGCTTTTGCCCAAGCTTTTGTCCCTGTACTATCCGATTATCAACACCAAGCCCAAAATAACGACTTGACCGATAGCAAAAAAGCCTTGCTCGGCATTCAAATTCTTATCAGTCGGGTGGCAGGTACGTTATTGTTGATTTTATCAGGTCTAACCGCCGTGATAGTCATTTTCGCGCCCGCTGTGATTGCTGTGTTTGCGGTCGGTTATCTGCATGAGCCTAGCAAATTTTTAACGGCAGTTGAGCTACTTCGTATCACCTTTCCTTATTTGTTATTTATCGCAATGACTGCGTTTGCTAGTAGTATTTTGCAAAGCGTGGGGCGGTTTGCGTTGCCTGCCTTTGCACCGGTGATTTTAAATGTGTGTATGATTGTGGGTGCGATTTGGGTAGCGCCACTGCTTGCCAAGCCAATTTTGGCGGTCGGTTATGCAGTTGCAGCGGCAGGTTTGCTGCAGCTATTGATTCAATTACCGCAATTGCATAGCCATCAGCTGCTGGTGATGCCAAAGGTCAGCTTTCGTCATCCTGGCGTGCAACGGATTTTAAAACTCATGCTCCCTGCGCTGTTTGGGGTCTCGGTTACCCAAATCAATATGCTGGTCAACACGGTACTGGCTTCAACCATGGTGGATGGCTCGGTATCTTGGCTGTATACCGCAGAGCGGATGAGTGAGTTGCCGCTAGGGCTGATTGGGGTGGCGATTGGTACGGTGATTTTGCCCAGTCTATCCAAAAGTATCGCAAGCGACGACCATCAACAATTTGGACACGCCCTAGATTGGGCGACACGGCTGACGGTGTTGGTCGGTGTACCTGCATCCATCGCGCTTGGCATGATTAGTAATGTGCTTATGATATCCCTGTTTGAGCATGGCGAGTTTGTGCGGCAAGATGCCATGATGAGTGGGCTTGCGCTACAGTGTTTATCGGGTGGGATTTTGGCATTTATGCTGATTAAAATATTTGCCCCGGCTTTTTTTGCCCGTCATGACAGTCGCACCCCTGTCAAAGTCGGTGTGATTAGCGTAATTGCCAATGTCGTGCTAAGCCTAATACTGGCTGGGTTATTTAAAAAGTGGCAAATCGCCCCACATGCCGGGCTAGGACTTGCCAATACTTTGGCGTCTTTTATCAATGCGGCGCTGTTATATTTTTATTTACATACCCAAGATATTTATCGGTTTGGTGCGGCTTGGCGACGATTAGCAGTTATCTTTGCCATTGCAAATGGGGCGATGGGGTTGGCACTTGCTGCTGGTATTCATTTTTTCCCCATTACTGCGCACCAAGGTATTCGTATTGTTGCGCTATTGGCGCTGTGTGTGGTGGGCGCTGTGGTGTATAGCGCAGCGCTATTAATCGCTGGCTTTAAACTATCAGAACTAAAACCGCATCATAGTATTCAATAAAGGATAGACAATAAACAACGGACGAAAAAAACGGCTAAATAAAATTTATCTAGCCGCTTTTTCTAACTGAAGTTTGTAATTGAGTTTTGTGACTGATCTTTGCACGTGAGTTTTTTAAATGACTCAGGCATTAACCCACCAAGGCATTAGCGCTTTATCGAATTTTGGCAATCTTTGTTGTCACAAATTCCATACAGTACCAGCGAGTGCCCTGCTAGGGTAAAGCCAAATTCTTTGGCGACTTTTTCTTGTAGCGCTTCGATTTCTTCATTGTGAAATTCAATGATTTTGCCGCATTGGTCGCATACCAAGTGGTCATGGTGCTCATCTTTGGCAATTTCAAACACTGACAAGTTGTTTTCAAAATTGTGACGCTCGACAATCCCCGCTTGTTCAAACTGGGTTAACACCCGGTAAACAGTCGCAAGCCCCACGTCTTCACCATGCTCCATCAAGGCTTTATACACATCTTCTGCGCTCATATGATGGGATTCGGCTTTTTCTAGCAATTCTAAAATTTTCAAACGCGGTAACGTGACTTTCAAACCGGCACGACGCAAATCTTGGTTGGTAAAAGACGACATACAAATCCTCGCACCTATCAGGTGTCGCTTATAAACTGAACATTATGACTATAATAACAAATTCGATAAAATCCCACAGTAAAAAAACGTGACATCACTGGCAGAAGCGCTCATTGACAAATAATAAGCGAATGCAGACTAGAGACAAAGTATGCCAACCACTAGAAAGCCAAACCACCGCGGCGTTTTACACCCAAACATTAACTGTATGTAAAATAATTTAAATTTTGGGGTCAATAGGTAGGCAAAAAAACCCAAATCACGTATGATAAGTCGTAAATTTTATCGTTCACCATCTCAAAGCGGTTTGACAAATGACATCTATCACAACACTATCAAAAAAACTGGCAGTCCTGCCTTTGGTTGCCGTAATTAGCAGCGTCAGCGTATTACCAGGTTGCTCATGGTTTAGCGTGTACAAAATCGATATCCCACAAGGCAAGCCGATTCATGCAGACAAATTAAGCCAAGTGCAAGTAGGTATGAATGCCAATCAAGTGCTATATATACTAGGTAGTCCAACCTTTAGAGATACCCTAAATCCTATGCGCTGGGATTATCTGTACGATTTTACCCCAGGTACTAACGCCAAACGCGCCAACAAGCCAGCGATTCACAACGCCCAACAATACGCCAAAATTTATTTTGACCAAAATGGTATTGTCACCAGTATCGAGCGCCCAGCGGTGACTCAGTAAGTTTTTTTGACTAAAAAAGCCAATCATTGCCGTGATGCTGTGATTGGCTTTTTTTTGTGCGCTACACAATAATACCGGCTCACACCCTCATCGGTTGGATTTTTTGGACAGTAATTTGCGTTTGTTTTGCGGGTCGATGGTCAAAGGGCGATAGATTTCGATTCTATCGCCTGTGTTGATAGCACTTTGCCAGTCTAGTTTATGGGAAAACACACCGACACTATAGCTAAAAATCTGCGGATACTGCTGTTGCCAGCCTGTGGCATTGACTGCATCAATCACCCGGCTATCATCAGCAAGTTGCAGGGTTAACCGCAACTGTGTTTGGCTGTCGGGTGCAAAGGCTATATCTACAGTAATCATTTTGCCAATCCTAGCACCCACCCCACCATCGCCAAAACCACCGCCAATGGCACAATAATACGCACCGCAATGCGCCAAAGGTTATATAAGCCTTCTGAGCTAAAATTCAATGATTTGCGTAAATGGCTGATTTTCATTTGCCAGCCTGCAAATACGGCTAGCCATACCGCCGTGACTAAACTTATTGCAATAATCAGCTGATTGAGCCAAGCGGTTGGCACCATGGCTAGCGCAAGACTAAGCACTGCCAACACCACCAATGCCAAAAAGTTAAATTGTTGTTGTTGCCAACGTAGTGACACTTGATGGGTCAAAATATGCAGTAAATACGCCGCCCCTGCCAGCATCGCCAATGCATTCAACACTGCTGCCATTGCGCTGTTTGGCGATAAAGTCATGGCAATCAGCGCACCCGCTAGTAACTGAAAACTCCACACCGGTAATACATAGCGACTCGCGGATTCGCGGGCGTCATCGGCAGCGGCAGTACTATTGGTAGTCAGCATTTGGTGGGTGCGCGCATGCCAGTATAATCCTGTACCTGCGCCAACACAGACTAGCGCCAACACTACCGCCCCTGCCCACTCCGTCAAGGACGTCGCTGTCACCTGCCACGCCACAAGCCCACCCTGCACGACATTGACCACCAACGCGGCAACGGCAAAACCGACCGCCAACCAACCTGCCAAATGCTTGATAAAACTCAAACCAATCACCAGCAGCGCCATGATGGCTAACAAGGCAGGCAAAGCAATATTGCTTACTAGCGGATGGATAATCTCGCCACTACTCGCCAGCAGATGCCCCACAACCGCCAGCAGCAGCACAATAGTCAGCCAACCAAACCCGCGCCAAACCGTTGACACGTCAGCTTCACGGGTCAACATGGGAAGACCCACCAGCGGAGACTTACCACTACGATGCGCCAAACCAATCTCTGCAAACACCAATGGCAACCCGACCAAGGTCATCGCCACCAGCCACAGCAACCAAAAATCAATCTGCCCAATGTAGTCACGGCTAAACCAAGTAAAAACCAGCAGCGGCAGCAAGCTTGCTATCAAAATCGGCTGTAAACGATTAAATGGCATGGTGTTGGATTCCTTTGTAGCGGTGGGTTGTTGTCACAAAATTATTTGATTTGAGTCGCTTCGCTAAAGTGACTTTTAAGAAAGTGACTTAAAAAAAAGCGACTTTGAAAAAACTGATTGTAAAAAAGTGATTTAAAATTAAACGCTGCAAAAACTAAATCGCCGCTATTTTAGCAAACCCACACCGTATGCAAAACCCACCAACGCAAAATCCACACAAACTTGTCAAAAATAGCTGTCAAAATAAAAAACCCTGCGTGTCACAGGGCTGTCTTTATAGCTTCACATTAAAAAGCGCGGTTACACGTGCGGTAAAATCGCAGGCATCAAATCATGAAAGGTACGACCTGACGCGGTTTCACCAATAGCATGCATTTTCCACTCACCGTTATGACGATAAATTTTTGCCAAAATCAGCGCGGTATGACTGCCTTGGGCTGACAAATCATAACGGGCAACTTCACTGTTATTGCTGGCATTCACCAAACGACAAAACGCATTATTGACCGTAGCAAAAGTTTGACCCGTAAAGCTATTGACAGTAAAAACCAAGGCTTGCACATGGTCAGGAATACGAGATAAATTGACATTAATCACTTCGTCATCGCCATCACCAGCACCCGTGCGGTTATCGCCTGTGTGTTGTATGCTACTGTCTTTTGACTGCAATTGTCCAAACCAAATTGCATCCACCATTTGTTTGTTGGCATCAAGCATGATACACGACGCATCCAAGTCAATGCTGCCGCCTGCGCTGCCGCCACCGCCGAACAAGCCACCCAAAAATCCACCTGATTTTTGCGCCGCAGCAGCACCGACATCCCAACCCAGACCCATTTTGATTTGGCTGAGTGCGCCACCTGCTTCTTTTTCTAACGAAATTTTTTGACCTTTCGATAAATTCACTGCCATGTTGGTTTCCTTATTTTTTACTATATTCTTTACTATTCTATCTAGCTATGTTTTAAGAGTTTAACAACGGTTTAGCACAAACTGACTATAACAAACCGCCCAAAATACCTTCATTGCCACCGCGTCCGCCTGAGTTTGACCCCAATAAGCTTTGAATCCAGCCTTGGTAAGTATCACGGTTACGCGAGCAAATCACTACTTTGCCCTGACCTGAGAACTTCAGTACCATGCCTTCGCCGCTCGTGACTGAATTGATGATATTGCCCAAAAAGCCTTTTTTCTGGCTGGTCGCCATTGACAGGCTATATTGCAGTCGGCTATCCCAGCATACCACGTGACCATTATCAATAATCACATCTTTATCAGGCGTAACATCAATCTCAAACAAAGAACCAAACCCAGATACCACGAGCTGACCTTGACCTTGTGTTTGCATGACCATAAAGCCACCCGTATCCCCAAATACAGCGCCGCCTAAATTGCGCTGGATATTTGCACGCAAATCAACGCCATTGGTTGCTGCCACAAAGGCACCGTCACTAAGCGTATACTGATTGGCACCGACGTCCAAAATTTGCATATCGCCATCAAGGGTAGGCGCCAGTAAGCAGTCACCCTCACCATTTACCGCTTCAATTTGCTGCTGAAAAATCGACTCGTCATTGGCAAATCGGCGCATCAAAGCTTGCATGATGCCGCCACGCATCTGACCTTTAAGCTCAAGATTTGACTCCATCATGACCATGGCATTGGATTCGCAATAAATCGAATCGCCTTTTTTGAGATTACAATGCAAAAATGGCTCAATCGTCCCAATCATACTAAACGTCGCTGCCATAGGTTAATGTATCCTTATAAACTAAGTGGCAAAAATGATAATAAAAGTAGCTAAGTTTGAAAAAGCCCTTAGGCTTAAAAAAGTGCTGAAGCTTAAAAAGCGTTCAGGCTGAAAAAATGGTTATGCTGAAAAAAAGGGGCAAGCCGATGCCACCCCATTGTTAAAAGAATGTTAAAAAATTTTAGCCAAAAAACTAAACTGCAACGCCATATGACGCAGCCAATGGCCCTAAACCGCCAGCAAAACCTTGTCCAACCGCGCGGAATTTCCACTCGCCATTGTTCTTATAAAGCTCACCAAAAATCATCGCTGTCTCGGTGCTGCTGTCTTCTGACAAATCATAACGAGCCACTTCAGCGCCGCTTTGGGTATTCACGATACGAATATAAGCGTTTGCTACTTGACCGAAGTTTTGGTTACGCGCTTGACCATCATAAATCACTGCACAAAATACCACTTTGCTTACATCGGCTGGGACTTTAGTCAAATCTACTTTGATGACTTCATCATCGCCATCGCCTTCACCGGTACGGTTATCACCCGTATGCTCTACCGAGCCGTCGGATGATTTTAGGTTGTTAAAGAAAATAAAATCTGCATCTGCCCGTACTTTACCCGATTCATTGACCAAAAACGCGACCGCGTCTAAGTCAAAGGCTTGCCCGTCAGTGGCACGTGGGTTCCAGCCAAGACCAACGGCCATGTTGGTTAAATTCGGTGCTTCCTTTGATAAATTAACATTACCACCTTTGGTTAAGCTAATTGCCATTGTTTTATCCTTTGTAATAAATTTTTGAAATCAAATAAGAAAATCGATGTCCGTTGTCATGCGCCGCGCCTTTCATTCTCAGACTACAAGCCTCAGACACCGTAAAAAATCGGCTAAAAAAACAAAACGTGAGCCGAAACTCACGTTTTAACTATACCTTTGGTGATAGAATTTGTCCACCATTCGGCTACATTAAGCTGTTATATTTATGTGTCAAAAGCTTAAGGGATATTAAGCTCAAGCCAGCATCCTAAATACCGCTACTGTTAGGCATGAGCCTCAGTCTGTTTAGCGCCTTTTAATGTTTCGCCAAGGCTTCTTCGCGCTTACGGTAGCTGATAGAATTAATCACTGCCCATACGATAAAGGCAATCCCAATCAAACCCGTCACGATTTCTGGCACTTCGATATGCACAGTTGCCAATAGCATGATAACCGCCAACGCGCCAATCGCATAATGCGCGCCATGTTCTAGATAAACAAACTCATCAAGCGTGCCTTTTTCTACCAAGAAAATGGTCATGGATCGCACAAACATCGCACCAATTGCCAAACCGAGCATGATGATAATCACGTCATTGGTAATGGCAAACGCACCAATCACCCCATCAAAACTAAACGACGCATCGAGTACTTCTAGATACAAGAAACCTGCAATACCGCCTTTGGCAATCGCGCCAGCGACTTCTTTGCCTTCAATCACATCGGGGGTTGATTCATCATCATCGTCCGCGCCTTCTAAAAGGCTTGATAACACATTGGTGGCTAGATAAATCAAAATACCAAACACACCTGCGGTCAATACAGCGGCTTTACGCGCTGGATCTACCCAAAACAGTGCTATCATCAACAACGCCAATGCTACAAACACGCTCATGGCATCGACTTTGCCAAATCGTGCCAATTTACGCTCTAGCCATTCAAACCACATCACTTCTTTTTCATCAAAGATGAAGTTTAAAAAGACGAGCAACAAGAACATCCCACCAAACGCCGCAATCTCTGCATGGTGCTCAATGAGCTTTGCCGAGTATTCTTTCGGGTTGTTAAGCGCCATGTTGATGACATCCATCATGCCCATATCGGCAGTCACTGCGACGATGACAATCGGGAATACTAGACGCATACCAAAGACCGCGATGAGCATACCCACAGTCAAGAAAATCATTTTCCAAAACTTATCCCACGTTTTGAGTACCGAGGCATTGACCACCGCATTATCAAACGACAGCGAGATTTCCATCACTGCCAAAATCAGCGTGACAAACAGCGCCGACATCATAGTGCCAACACCACCATGTGAAAAACCCCACCACGCGGCTATGGCTAGCGCAATCGTGGTAAAGACAATATCGAAATAAAAATGTCTCATAACAATCCTACAAATTAAAAAAATTAACGGCTAATAGAGTCATCTAACGCGTAAGATGATTGGATGTGCTTATCTTACACAACTATTTGTTCAATCATACTACAAATGTGTTACCAAGCAATTGATTGCACGCTTAAACCACGGATTATGGCAAATATTCGCCAACTTGGTGCATTTATGGGTACAATAGCCAATTTTAATTTTTTAAACCCATCGCTGACGGCAAAATATTGCGATTAGCCTGTGTTTAAACCCTGTTTGGAAGCGTCGCGGTATGTTGGAAAACTTTATCACCCTTGTTCTGATTCTTACCCCTTTGGTGGTTGGGTTTTTGCTGCCATTACCGCAACGATTCATGCCACTGGTAGACAAGCTACTGACCAACTTGGTGTTTGTGATTTTAACCTTTATTGGTCTTTCGTTGTCGCATATTCCTGACTTGGGCGCGCAGATTGGGTTTATTGGCACCAATGTGGCGGTATTGGCGATTTGTACCTTAGGTGCAGGTTTTATCAGTTTGCTGATGTTTGACAAGCTACATCCTTGGCAACGTGCTATCCCCCATAAGCATAGCCAAGCAGGTTTTAGCATCACAGGAAGCCTCGTTCAGTTGTGCTGTGTGGTATTGGGTTTTGTACTGGGCAAATTTCTGCCAATAACGGATTTGCCGATTGATGGCATCATCAAGGGTTTGTTAATTTTGCTGATTTTATTGGTGGGTTTTCAGTTGTCGCATTCGGGGATGACGTTACGGCAGGTATTGGTCAATAAACGCGGCGTACAAGCCTGTGTGATTTTTTGTCTCAGTGTGGCTATTGGTGGTTTACTGTACGCGCTGATAATGCCTGATGTAACATTCACTCAAGGGTTAGCGCTATCCTCTGGCTATGGCTGGTATTCGTTGTCGGGGATTGTCATGACTGATGCCTATGGCGCAGTTTGGGGAAGTGTGGCATTGCTCAATGATTTATTGCGTGAGTTTATGGCGCTACTGTTTATCCCTATGCTGATTGGCAAATACCCAACCACGGCGGTGGGTTTGGGCGGGGTGACCACCATGGATTTTACCTTGCCTATCATCCAAAGCTCAGGGGGGAATGAAGTAGTTCCGCTTGCCATGAGCTTTGGATTTTTGGTCAATATCATCTCACCGGTGTTGATGGTGGTATTTTCAAGTTTTGGCTAATCACACAATCAATACGCGCAAAACTCAACTTGCTGGTCGCCATATGGACTGCGTACGGTCACATAATGCAGACCCTTCATGCGCGTGTGAATACGATAGGTATTGTCGTCAATCCATTCACCTCGCAGCACGCCCCGTCCATCTCTGATGCGGATACCGTCTTCCATATTGGCGGCTTTGACTTCAAAATCTTGATTTTTTAGCAGATACAGACTGTAGGTTTTACTTTTGCTAAAATCGCCTGAATAACTGGCGCAGTAGCTACCCTTTGGAAAAATAATTTTGGTAGCTGTCGCGGCAGTGGCAGTTTGGGTGGTTGCCGCTACCGATAGCATGGCTATAGCTGCGCCAAATAAGGGGGCTATAAAACGTCTTTTCATTTCATTCTCCTTGTCTTTGTTTGACTATTTTTTAATATGACAATTTCCTATTGCCGCTTGATTATTATTAACAGATTTTCTATTCACTTTCATGATAAGTTTAGTAAAAAAATTTGTTTGTTTTATCAGCACAATAAAAAACCCCGATCATGTCATCACACGATCGGGGTGTTCATATTTGCTAATACGATTATTTTCGCTAATACGATTATTGGGCTAATGCAGGATAATCGGTATAGCCTTCTTGATCGCCACCATAAAAAGTGGCTGGGTTCGGTTGATTAAGCGGCGCATTTTGCTGAAAACGCTCAACCAAATCCGGATTTGCGATATAACTACGACCAAAAGCGACCGCATCAATTAAGCCATCACGAATTAGCGTGTCTGCTTTTTCTGCGGTATAGCCACCAGCACCGATAAGCACACCGTGATAAGCATCACGAATTTGGCGACGGAATTCTGCTGTAAAGGGTTTTCCACCTGCCCAGTCTGGCTCAGAAATATGTAAATAGGCTAGGTTAAAGCTATCAATCAATTTGATGATTGCTAACGCATCATCTTCGCTACCAGCATCCACGCCATTGAATTGACCCAGTGGCGAGATACGGATACCCACTTTGTCACTGCCAATGGCGTTAGTGACTGCGGTCAAAATTTCTTTCAAAAAGCGCATACGGTTCTCTAAGCTACCACCGTATTCATCGCTGCGTTGGTTGACGCTCTCATACAAGAATTGATGAATCAAATACCCATGTGCACCGTGGATTTCAATAAAATCCATACCCGCTTCAATCGCATTACGCGCGGCACTGGCAAAATCATCGACGGTTTGTTTGATTTCTGCGATGGTCATCTCACGCGCTGGCGTGGCAGTCACACGGTATACTTTGCCTTCCTCATCTTTTAACGAGGTGCGTACCGCATCACCCAAATCCACGGTTGATGCTGATACAGGTGGCTGACCTTGTGGGCGCAAGCTATAATGCGATACCAGCCCTGTGTGCCATAGCTGCATAGCGATATGACCGCCTGCTTGGTGTACGCTATCAGCAATCATTTTCCAGCCTGCAATTTGCGCGTCACTAAAAATACCTGGCGCACCTGCGTAGCCTTTGGCATCGGCTGAGATATCCGTGGCTTCCGTGATAATCAAACCACTGCTAGCGCGCTGGGTATAATAGGTTGCCATGAGTGGCGTTGGCAAGCCACCAATCCCTTTTGTTCCATTAGGTAAATCAGCACTACGCAGACGGGTCAATGGCGCCATAAAGACGCGGTTGGGCAAGCGCATCGCGCCCACGTTAATCGGTGATAAAAGAGCGGAGTAAGACATACTTTCCTCGGGATTGTTGATTCATCTTTCGTTGAGTTATTGGACGCTGCTAGCTTCAAGTCATAACAAACTTGATAAAAAAATTGTTGCAGCATCCTTGTTTATAAGGATTTTAGACTTATATACGTTGCTAGCAAACGTCGTCACAGCGTAATTTTCACAGGTTCATCTACTGTTAAAAGCTTGAGCAAAGACTAGGTTTTAGCAAGCATCTGTTTTTAAAAAGCATCTGTTTTTTAAAAAGGTTTTAAAAAGCTGTTGCGAGTTTTTTAGACAAATTATTGCAATTGCTTTCACTATTTTATTCTATGATAGCGCTGTGTTTGAGCGTAACGTTTACTTAATAAGTGCCATGGTGCATTTTTACAAGTGGCAATGTTTTAACAATAACAAATTCTTAAGGATCGGCATGAATAATTTCCAATATTACAACCCTGTGCGTATCGTATTTGGTGAAGGTCAAATCAAAGAACTCGCCAATCTTGTCCCTGATAATGCCCGTGTACTTATCACCTATGGCGGTAGCTCTGCCAAAAAAACCGGCACACTCGATGAGGTCAAAACCGCGCTACAAGGTAAACAGCGTGAAATCTTTGAATTTGGCGGCATTGAACCAAATCCAGAATTTAATACCTTGATGAAAGCCGTCGATATGGTACATGCCAACAACATTGACTTTTTGCTCGCTGTCGGTGGTGGCTCAGTGCTTGATGGCACCAAATTTGTTGCATTGACTGCCACCTTAGATGACGATAAAGACCATGAAAAAGCGTGGGAAGCATTAAAAGGATATACCCGTGATATTCAAAATGCACTACCGCTCGGTACTGTACTCACCATTCCTGCAACAGGTTCAGAGATGAATTCAGGCGGCGTTATAAACCATAGCGAGCGTCATGCCAAATTGCCTTTTGGTAACCCGCTAGTATTCCCACAGTTTTCCATTCTTGACCCTGCCAAGACCTTAACGCTACCTGAGCGTCAAGTGATGAATGGCGTGGGCGATGCGTTTGTGCATGTGATGGAGCAGTATCTGACTTACCCAGTCAACGCCAAAGTCCAAGATAGTTTCTCTGAAAGCCTGCTCAAAATCTTGATTGAAGAAGGCCGTGCCGTCAAAGCCAACCCTAACGACATGGAAACGCGGAAAAACATCATGTGGACAGCGACAATGGCACTCAATGGTCTCATTGGCACGGGCGTACCACAAGACTGGACCACCCATATGATTGGGCATGAATTAACCTCCCTACACGGTATTGACCACGCCCGCACCTTGACCATTGTGTTGCCTGGGGTGATGCGTGAGCTCAAAGATAGCAAAAAAGACAAGCTGCTACAGTACGCCAAAAACGTTTGGCATATCACTGAAGGTAGCGATGAGGATAAAATCGAGCAAGCGATTGTTAACACCGAAAACTTTTTCCGCGAGCTTGGCTTACCAGTGAGATTGTCAGATGCCGACCTTGATGCGTCTGCAATTGCGCCAATTTTAAGCCAATTAGAAGAACATAATATGGTCAAACTCGGTGAACATCGTAGCAATGATTTGGCAGTATCTGAGCGGATTTTGCGCTCAGCGATTTGATGATATAAAAATGGTATAAAAAAAGACCTAGCGATTTACTAGGTCTTTTTTTATACCAACAGTTAAAAACCATTGGGATTTGCCAATTCATCATGTCCATCTTTATCAATCACTTTTGGCAATGGCAACGCCATACCGACACTACTAGGCGTCTCTTGAATCACCACAGGCGGCGGCTGATAACGGGTAATCACTTCATTACCCTGCTCATCCTCGCTGAGCACATACTGGTAGCCTTTGCGATTAAAGCGTTTAACTAGCCTTTGATACCACCCTGCAAAACCTGTCGTGGGTTCGTTGGGGTTATGATAAAACGCATTCATCACCGCAGGTAGCCCAAGACCACATACCACGCCCGACATCAATACCACGATAAAGGTATAACCCACCAAAAAGCTGCTATAAGGCTGCAATTCTGGGACGTTAGAAACCGATAAAATCAACGCCAAAGAAATCGCCCCGCGTACCCCGCCCCACGATAAAATCGTCAAAGTACCGTTATAACTGGTTTTTCGGACATCAGACAACAGGCTAAAAGACGCAAAATTTGCCAAAAAACGGGATAAATGCAGACAAATAAATGCCACCACACCGCCCAAAATCAACGAGGTATTCAGCTCTAATATAAATAGCTCCAGACCGATAAGGGTGAATAAGAATGAATTGATAATCCCCTCAATGGCGTGCCAAAAGTGATTCACATAGGTGATTTCACCTTCGTCTAAAATCTGGTGCCAACGGTTACCGACAATCAAACCACCGACCACACAAGCAATGGGCGCGGAAGCATGCGCATACAATGCCACCAAATACGACCCACACGCCAAAAATGCCGTAGTCAAAATCAGTGACTCCATCTCGTGTTTACCGCTTAAGATAAGCAGCGCCATTTGCCCAAAAAACCAACCAATAATCCCTGCGACCACGATTTCATACAACAATACTTCTACTGTGGTCACAATGCTAAAGCCATTACCTTGCAGACCATGCAAAATAGTCATAAATAGCGCAATACACACCGCATCATTGAACAGCGATTCGCCTTCTAGCTTAATCATCAAATGGCGCGGCGCTTTGATAGAGCTAAGCACGCCTTTGATGCCAATTGGGTCAGTTGCGCCCAGTGCCGCGCCCAATAACAGCAATACCGCAAACGGGATATTTGCCCCTGTGAGCCACTGAAAGCCAAACATAAGGCTTGCAAAAAACAGCGCACACAGTGCCAATGCGATACTTGCCAAAATCCCAATCGGTTTCCAATAGTTTTTGAGATCGGACACCTTAAACGTCAGCGCCGATGCCGTCAAAATAAAACAAATCACCCCATTGATTAAAAAATCGTAAAGATCGATATCACGCACCGCATTTTGGATACTGGTGATATTGATGGTAATAAACTCGTTGCCATTGAGCAGGCTTGCACTCCACTGCAAAATAAAAACCAGTAGCGCCGACACAATGGGCACCCCAATGGCTTGTGGAAAGTCCAAAATCCGCTTGTTAAATAGCGTGGTAATGATGGACAAGGCACAAACGGCTGCAAAAATTTGTAAAAAAATAAAATTTCCCATAGGCGTTTTTTTAGCTCTTAATTTTATAAAACATTGTCACCAAAGCCATTTTTAGCCGTGACAAAGCAAAAATACTTCAACAAAAATAAAACCCTACCACAAACTGTGGTAGGGTTTTACCGTAAGCAATTGTTTGCGCAAATGCAAGCAAATTTTGTGATTAATATCTCTTAAAGCGTGTTGGCGACATGATGCAGCCAGCGCTGAATCATCACATCAAGCGCTTCAGGCTTATAGGGCTTGGTACAGTAATCTTGCATACCCGCGTTAAGATATACTTCTTTGTCCCCATGCATGGCGTGTGCCGTCACTGCAATGATAGGCGGCAACTGATTGAACGACTGTTTGAGTATTTTGGTGGCTTCCACCCCATCCATGATGGGCATCTGATGATCCATCAAAATAATGTGATATTTACTAGGGTCAGCCTTATAAAAATTGACGGCCTCTAACCCATCTTTGGCTCGGGTGACTTCATAGCCATATTTTTTTAGGCTTTTGACTGCGACCATGGCATTTAGCTCATTGTCTTCTGCTAGCAAAACATGGGCAGGCAGACGTTCTAACGGTTGTATTGTGGTTTCATCATGACTTTGGTGCCA
Organism: Moraxella sp. CTOTU49097; assembly: GCF_032064105.1. NCBI lineage: Bacteria > Pseudomonadati > Pseudomonadota > Gammaproteobacteria > Moraxellales > Moraxellaceae > Moraxella > Moraxella sp. CTOTU49097. Next base: position 142,802 of record NZ_DAMBOA010000002.1, read on the forward strand.
CTGCTGATAGCTGATTTCATCAGTTGCTATCATTGGTAGAGATAAGGTAAAGGTTGAGCCTTTATTTTTTTCACTGGTTACCTTAATCGTGCCGCCCATCCCTTCTGCCAACGCTTTGCACACAGATAGCCCTAGCCCTGTACCCCCATATAACCGATGGGTAAACTTATCAGCTTGATTATACGCATCAAAAATCACTGCCAATGATTCAGGCTTGATGCCAACGCCCGTATCAATCACATTGAATTTGATTTGGTGCTTATCACTGCCATTCATGGCTTGAATGGTCACTTTACCCTGTTTTGGGGTAAATTTGATGGCGTTATTAACTAGATTCATTAAAATCTGTCGCACCCTCACAGGATCGGTGTTGACATATTTGGGCAAGTTGTCAGGGTAATCGAAGGTTAGTTCCACGCTGTTGTCTTTTGCAGGGGCTAAAAAGCATTGATACACGTCTTGGCATAGCTGTGCTAAATCAACGGGGATACTCTCAAAACGTATTTTACCTGATTCTACTTTGGATAAATCCAAAATGTCGTTGACGATGGTCAGCAGATGCTCATTGGATGTTTTAATCGATTTGATATAGTGTTGCTGCTGCGTATCAAGCGGTGTCTGCTCAAGCAATTCAAGCATGCCCATGATACCATTCATCGGCGTACGAATTTCATGGCTCATATTGGCCAAAAATGCGGTCTTTACCTCATCGGCGCGCTCAGCTTGGTAACGCTGCTGACGTAATTTTAAGGTATCACTGACCATCGCCGCCAAATCTGCTAACACGTGTTGTTGATTGGCATCAAAATCTTGATGCGGCTGGTCGTCAATCACACACAGCGCACCCAAAGCAAATTCCCTACCTTGACTGTCGTGAACCACGATGGGTGCACCAGCATAAAACCGAATATAAGGGTAACCGGTAACCAAAGGATTGTTTTTAAATCGGGTATCTTGGTGAGTATCAAGGGTGACAAAGGTGTCGTTTTGTGTAATGGTGTAATTGCAAAAAGCAACATCACGGCTGGTTGAAGGTTCTTTTAGACCAATTCTTGACTTAAAAAACTGGATATCAGCATCCAAAAAAGTAATAGCGACAATCTTAGTGCCAAAAAACGCCTTAGCCAAAGCACTAATACGCTCAAATTCGCATTCTTTGTTCGTCTTGATGATATGGTACTCATCCAATACCGCTAGACGCTGTTTTTCATTGCTTGCTATAGGATATGATATCATCTCGTTAACACCGTCCTACTACGTGATAAAATTTAAACGCTGAGGTTATTTTAACGCTTCAGCAACCAACATCATCCCCACCACTGAGGTCACTGCAACGGCCGATCCATAGCCGCCACAATGCAAACCACCTGTTTGACAGGACTTATCAACAATCGGCGGCTGTGATGAAAACACACAGCGAATACCGAATTTTTCTTTCATCGTACGATTGATGCCATAATCTTGACGAAGTCGCTGTCTGACTTTAGCCAGTAACGGATCTTGATAAGTGTCTTTAAGATCTGCCACCTGAATTTGGGTCGGGTCCGTCTTGCCACCTGCCCCGCCCGCCATAATTAACTTTAATTTATTGAATCGGCAATGCAGGGCAAGCGCAAGCTTGGCATTCATATCATCAACACAATCTAATACCACAAGCTGTTTACCTGACTGTTTAAGCTGTGATTGCAAGGCACGATTAGGTATTAACAATTGTACGTTATCTTTGCTCAAAAAATCGTCAATCAAATGTAATTTGATATGGGGATTGATTTCTTTGATACGTGCTGCCATGGCTTCAATTTTGCTTTTACCAAAATTGCTATCGGTAGCAGGTAATTGTCGATTGACATTGGAAGCTACTAGCACATCCATGTCAATTAATGTCATCTCGCCCACACCTGTACGAGCCAGTCCCTCAGCTGCCCATGAGCCCACCCCGCCCACGCCCACCACATACGCATGCAGATTCTCAAACTTACTAAATTGCGCGGCGCCATACAGTTTTTGGGTACCCGCAAAACGGCGTTCGTATTGGGCATCAGTTAATGTCATATCAGGCGTCATTTCGGCTGTCATTGTCATGGTTTATCTTAATCTTGGTCAGGGTTTATATTCAATTTGTTTGGGATAGGATACTCCCAGCTGACTTGTAGTGCAGCGCAGCTATTTTGCCACAACTGTTGGGCGAGCCGGGATTGATCTTTTTTTAATAAGTCTGATAACGCTGTCAACACATACGGCAGATTGGCAGGTACATTGCGCCTACCGTGCGTCACATGACAGGGTAGCGGTGTAAAGTCTGGGCAGTCCGTCTCAATCACAATAGCGTCAAGTCCGACGGTTTTGACAAGCTCTGTCAGGGTATGGCGCAGTTTTTTGGCATTCGGATTGGTCACTTGCCCGGTGATACCGATTTTAAAGCCCAAATTGACCAGCGCTTTGGCTTCTTGGATACCGCCACTAAAACTATGGGCAATGCCCCCCTGGGTGAATTTTTGTGCTTTTAACATCTTAATCACATCGCCATGCGCGCGGCGAATATGTAGCAGCGCCGGCAGTTGGTAGTGTTTTGCCAATTCAAGTTGCTGAGCAAAAAAATCTTGCTGCCTAGCGTAATTCTCCGCAGTTTTCATCGGTGCAGTAAAGGTATCTAGCCCGATTTCCCCAATCGCAATGGGTGAATATTGCTGAATAAACTGCTCTAGCCGCTGCAAATCGCTGTCTTTATGCTCAGTAATATAAAAAGGATGCAACCCAAACGCTAAATGCGCCAAAGGTGTGGCTTTGCCTTGCTGCCCATAGCCTTGCATTTGCTGTTGGCACGCCACCATTTGTGCAAAATACTTTGCTAAAAACCCTATCAAAACCAGATGATGAACGCCGTTATCCCATGCCAATTGTGATTGCATTTCGCGGTCATGATCGAAGCTATCCACATCAAAATGGGTATGCGTATCAATTAATGGCGAATCAAACGAGCAAGCCGTGTCATTCATCATAGTCATATCATTTCAAATACTGTGGCTTGATAATGCCTTTCAGCTGGCTGTATGGCACGGTCAATTGCGGTGCACCCAGCGCATAAAAACCAATCTCATACGGCTGGTACAAAAACGTCATGCCCTGACCCGTAAAGCTATAATTGTCGGTCAAACTAAACGGCCAAGTGCTAAAATGCACGTTAGGATTAATATCATGGGTTTTGAGATATTGAATGAATTGGGCTTTGACCAAGGCTTCAAGTTTTGTTTTTTGCTGTGGTAACAGCACATCGACAAGCGACAATTGTTTTTTTTGGCGCATATCAAAGACATAATAGGTGGTCGTACTGATACCATGGGCGCCGCCCGTAAATTGATAAAATTCCGTCGCAAACAGCTCTAAATCATTTTTATGACCCAAATAAATCGGCTTTGCCATTATCTGCACAGGCGCTATACCACTATCAAAATCTTTACCGCGTGCTGCCACCATGGTTTTATTTTCTGCAATTAATCGGCTAATCCCCGTATTAAGAAGCTGCGTGTATTGGCTATCACTGGGCATCGCATTATGGGTAAAATCTTGCCATTTTTTCGCTTGTGCTTTATCTTGGTTATCATCAACCATTGCGATGGCTGCGGTGACGTCTTTATTGATAATGGCATCGAGCCAAGCCTGTCCTGTCTGTACAAAATAATAGTCAATCTCTGGGCAAATGTGTCCACAGCTATCAAAGAGTTTTTCATTGACTTTAGGATAATGCTTTGCCATATACAAATCTTGGGCATGAGCTTGTGCTGCCATGAGCGTCATCAGGGCTGTCAGGCAAATGCCACTGAGACTTTGAGGTTTCATGAACGTCATGTATTTATCCTTTATTTTTTATCTACCCATAGCTTTACATAAAAATTTTAGCCATTGCTTTAGTTATGGTTATCCTGCTCAGCGTTTTTATTGATAGGCTGCTCAACTGTCTTTTTAGCGGATAGACTTTTAGGCGACTTGGTAACTTTATCAGCCCGTGGACTACTACGTTTAGGTATCAACAATAAAGCTGTCGCAGCAACCCCTAGTTTAATCACGCTCGATATGCTCATACCTCGCCTTACCTTGGTTTTCAAAAATATTGCCATAAAAAAACCCATCAGTCGATACCCGTTTAATGGTGGACTAATGGGCTGTTTTCAAATGCCGTTATGGATATAGCTATTATATAATAACGTAATTTTATAAATATTTGATAACTATTAGAATTTTTTACCCAATACTTTAGCAGCTAGCTCTTTACCCATGGTAAATGCGGTAGTCTTGGCAGATTTCGTGCCATTTGAATTTTCCGCAGCATTATCAGCAGGCTCATTGTCAACCGGTGCCGGATTATTTGCTTTGTTTTCAATGGTTGGCTGGGTTTTGTTACGACCTTTTAACATATAGTAAGCGGCACCAAGTACGCCAAGTTTAATTAAGTTTGATTTGGTTACGCCATTTGGGAATTGCATAGTATCCTCACTTGTTATTATTGATCATTCAAAAAAATATAGTAGTTGCTAAACTAAGCTAATGCCTATAGTTTAACGAATTATAAAGAGTTTTACTAAAGTAGTTGAGTTAAGAATATTTATACTTTGCCATAGTTTAGTTACGGTTTGGTAAATAGATAAATTCATGTCCAATGCTCATATATTGACCCATCATCTTGCGGAAATAGCCAAACAAATCCCGCAGGACATTCTTCAAGAAAAAACCAAATATAAAACAAGCCATCGTCTGTTAATAAAGCTTTTTCATGACTCGGAAAAGCGGTTTCCCATAACTTAAGTTGCTCATCAATCGAACCTGTTAAGAAACAGTCATTTGTGCCAAGTTTAAAATAACCATTTTCAAGAGCATAGCGTATAAAGTCAAAAAAAAATTTTTTCTTAAATTCGAAATCGTGCGTATCGCCAAACTCAGATAAATATTCATCATCCATAATACTTTGCCAAACATTATGGGATGTTAATCCCTTAACGTCATTTGCAAAAAAATTCAGAGCTTGTTTATACTTAGCTGAATTCAACTCGCACATAAAAATCAATGCTCACGGGTGGCGCTAAAGGTGATTTCTGGATAACGCTCTTCCATCAATTTAAGATTAACCCGGCTTGGGGCAAGATAGGTCAAATACCCACCGCCATCGACCGATAACTGGTCGTGGGCTTTTTTCTTAAACTTCTCAAACGCCACTTTGTCATCACAATGCACCCAGCGCACTGTCGCAATCGACACAGGCTCAAAGGTACATTGCACTTTATATTCTTCAAGCAGGCGATGCGCGACCACTTCAAACTGTAGCACCCCTACCGCGCCCAAAATCAAATCATTGTTGATTTGCGGCATAAATACTTGGGTGGCGCCTTCTTCTGATAGCTGCTGTAGACCTTTTTGCAGTTGTTTTGACTTAAGCGGGTCTTTGAGTACCACACGGCGAAACAATTCTGGCGCAAAGTGGGGAATGCCTGTGAAGTTTAAAGTTTCGCCTTCGGTAAAGCTATCGCCAATTTGGATGGTGCCGTGATTATGTAAGCCGATGATATCGCCCGAATACGCTTCTTCCAGCGCTTCGCGGTCACCTGCCAAAAAGGTCAAGGCATCTGAAATGCGTACTTCTTTGCCCAAGCGCACATGTTTCATTTTCATGCCTTTTTCGTACTTGCCTGAACACACTCGCATAAAGGCAATACGGTCACGGTGTTTTGGGTCCATGTTGGCTTGAATTTTAAAGACAAAGCCGGAGAATTTTTCTTCATCGGCTTTGACGGTGCGTTCAACGGTGTCATGGTCTTTAGGCGCTGGGGCGTATTGGGTCAGTACATCAAGCACCATGTTAATGCCAAAGTTACCCAACGCCGTACCAAACAACACAGGCGTTTGTTTACCGGTCAAAAACTCATCGACATCCCAATCTTCATGTGCCATTTTTGCAAGCTCTAGGCTTTCTTCAAATTCACGGAAGGCAATTTCACCGATTTTCTCGCGGACATCTGGATAGTCATAGCCGTCACGACTCTCAATCTCGACAATCTCAGTACCATGACCTTTTTGATAAAAGTAGGTTTTATCCTCGCTGATGTTGTACACCCCAACAAAATGCTGACCTGTACCAATCGGCCACGTCATCGGTACACATTGGATTTTTAGAACGTTTTCAATTTCATCAAGCAGTGATAATGGGTCACGGATTTCGCGGTCAAGCTTGTTGACAAATGAGATAATCGGCGTGTCACGCATCCGACATACTTCCATCAGCTTGATGGTTCGTTCTTCGACCCCTTTTGCCCCATCAATCACCATCAGTGCGCTGTCCACCGCGGTTAAGGTACGATAGGTATCTTCTGAAAAGTCGGCATGACCTGGGGTGTCTAGCAGATTAACCATGTTTTCAGCATAGGGAAACTGCATCACAGAGGTGGTAATCGAGATACCACGCTCTTGCTCCATGCTCATCCAGTCAGATGTCGCGTGTTTGTCGGTTTTGCGTGATTTGACTTCACCTGCCCGCTGAATTGCTTGCCCCCACAGCAGTAATTTTTCAGTCATGGTGGTTTTACCGGCATCGGGGTGCGAGATGATAGCAAAAGTGCGGCGTTTGGCGATTTCAGAATGTAGTGACATAGTGTTTGACTTAAAAGTAGCGAGGCTTGATAACCGATAAAAGAAAGAATAAAAAAGATGGCATATTGTAGCCGATTTTACGTTTGATTGCGATTTTCACGGGTGATTATTGCGCATCGCGCGCGCGATTTTGACAAAATTTTGTCATAAATCTAATACTTTAATCACTAAAATTGTGTTAGTTTTAGCTTATCTTTTTTTATCTTGTTAAGATGTTATTTATGACCGCTGAACCACTTGGCAACAATCCGGAACCCGCACTCAACAATAAAAATAACGCTTCGACCAGTGCTCATTTGGGCGATCCTTTTTTGACCAATGATCGGCTACAGTGGTCAGATATGAAAAGTTTTTTGTTAGCGATTAGCAGCGTGATTGTTGTCTGGCTGCCTGTGCTATTGCTCCACCTGACTTTAGTGCTTTTTGCCACCTTAATTACTTATACGCTGGTTCGCGGCATTGCTGGCTGGATTCATCGGCATGTCATTGCCTATATGCATAGCGCCTCGCGTCAGCAGCGTATGGGTAAAGTTGCAGAATGGTTTGCTATTGCCATTTTGGCGACCATAATTTCGCTTACTGTGTATGTATTTGGCGATTGGATTGCTGATAAAGCCAGTGTTGATGTCTTCAATAAGCTTATACGACAGATATTGGACATATTTGACCAGCTTCATACCCTACTACCCGCAAGTATTTCTCAGCATCTACCCATTTCTGTCAGTTCATTTCAAGCTATGCTCATGAGTACTATCAAAAGTCATGCGCCACAACTACAGTTAGTGGGTATTCATACGTTACGCGGGCTTGGTTATGTGCTAGCGGGTGTCGTGATTGGTTGTATTGTGGCACTGCAAGTACCTGTGAATAGCGCAGCACATAAAACCCCATTTACCCAGCATTTGCGCCAAAAATTTGATGAACTTATCATGGGGTTTAATGATGTATTTTTTGCGCAAGTCAAAATCTCTAGTATCAATACCATCTTAACTTCGGTGTTTTTGCTAGGGATATTACCGCTACTCGGTCATCCGCTACCGATGGCTTGGACCGTTGTGCTTATCACCTTTTGCGCAGGGCTATTCCCTGTCGTTGGTAATTTGGTCTCAAACATTGTTATCGTCTTGCTTAGCCTCACTCACGGGCTTGGCATCAGCATTTTATCGCTTGTGTGGTTGGTGAGCATTCATAAACTTGAATACTTTTTAAATGCGCAAATCATTGGTCACAAAATCCGAGCCTCTGCTTGGGAATTGTTGTTATTTATTTTGGTGCTTGAAGCGACGTTTGGGTTGGCGGGACTGATCAGTGCGCCAGTGATTTATGCCCAAATCAAACGCATTTTGGCAGATAGGGGCTGGGTTATATAAACTCCTCTACTGGCTACAGGACTCTTTAACAAATAATTTGCCCGATAAATTGAATTTTTAAATCTTATCGCCATTAATAACAGAACACGGCTTTATTGTTACAGTGTTGTATGGTTGAATGATTAAAAATGTGTTTTAAAGTCTATAACTGCCAAACTTTTAATAATTGATGTTACAATTTACATTAACATTTTTTGGCGTATTTTGAGGTTTAACCAAAAATTGAAAGATTTTGCCGGTAATTATAGTGAAAAATCCTAGCAATTTTAATTTCTAACAATTTTTAATTTATTGTGCCAAAAAAGCGATTTGCCAATCCATTCATTGATTCATAAGGAATTTTAGCGATGTCTACTATCAATAATAACAACGTTGTACATTTTCATTACACCTTAAAAGACGACGAAGGTAACGTCATTGACCAATCACCAGAAGGTCAACCTTTAGCGTATTTACATGGCTACCAAAATATTATTCCAGGTCTTGAGTCACAATTGGCGGGCAAATCAGTGGGTGACAAATTTACTGCAAGCATTGAACCTGCAGACGCTTACGGCGAATTTGATGATGCAGCAGTACAAGAAGTTCCACGCGAAAACTTCCAAGGTGTCGAAGATATCCAACCAGGTATGCAGTTCCAATCGCAAACTGAAGACGGTCATGTGATGTTAGTCACTGTGAAAGATGTACAAGAGGACAAAGTGATTGTTGATGCTAACCATCCTTTAGCGGGTAAAAAACTTCATTTTGATGTAGAAGTGGCAAGCATTCGTGATGCATCAGATGAAGAGTTACAACACGGTCACGTACACGGTGCAGGCGGTCATCACCACTAAGTCATGACTAAAGCTTAGAAAGATTAAATGGAAGGCTATATTTATAGCCTTCTTTTTTTGTGCAAAATTTTACCCTATGAAATACTTTTACGGGGTGTAAGAAATGCTTGATTTTATTTACAAAATCATTGATTTAGTTACGTTTTTTGATGCTTTACTACATTTTATACCACACACTTTGCGCTAAATTTTGGCATAATAGTTTCATACCCAATAAACAATCCAAGCAATAATAAAGACGCATGATTGGGTATATATTTTTAGTTATTTATATAGCATTAAACTAATTACAAAAAAGGATACTACTCATGAACGAGAATACAATTAAAGGTCAATGGGAACAAGTTAAAGGCGCTGTAAAAGAAACTTGGGGTGACTTAACTGATGATGAAATCACCCAATTGGAAGGTAATCGCCAAAAGCTATCAGGTAAAATCCAAGAGCGTTATGGCCGCGCCGAAGATGTGGTAGAAAAAGAAATCGACGACTGGTCAACCCGTCATAACTATCGTTTCTAGAATAGATTAACCCCTCCTCCAAAGTAAAAAAGCCATATCATCTGATATGGCTTTTTTACCTGCTATCCTAGCATCACTGACCTCATCCTTAAGGTCCTTACTAACTGGTAGTGAATTTCTTGACTCATCCTAAGTCTCACTCCACGTGTTTATCAAGCATCATTCCTTAATACTACGATAAACCATTCCTTTATTGGCAATTCTGTCCCTATCTCAATCCTTGAGAACCATCCCTGTGCCGTTGAATGTATTATTACAAAATTTACCATTCGGTAACAGTCGTACAAACGTCAATGCATGTAAGCTTTTGCTTACACGCATTTTTGGATTACGGGCGCTGGTTGTTGGCTGTCTGTGCATCAAGCATCACATTAGCCGCTTCAATCACAAATGCTTCACTTTCAGGAAGCTTTGGACGTTCGGCTTGTTTTAGACGGCTACGGACTTCTAATTCTGCATCTTGCGCAGCTTGGTACGCTGTCCACGTGCTATAGGGGCTTTCCCCATTGGCTTGGCGTCTCGCATTTTCTGCCGCCAACATTTTTGCCTCAATGTTTTTGCGGAAAGTACGGCGGTCATTGATGTCTAATTTGACAGGCTTCTTATCGTCTTCCTCATTACGGATTCTGTTGAGTTGGCTTAGATAAGCAAACTGGGCATTGGCTGCTTGACGCTGCTGTGACAAGGCATTGAGCGATTGCAAGGTATCACGGGAATAGTTGCCCGCAGGTTGGTACGGGGCGGCACGAATGGTATCCCATGCCAGTGGGTTTTTCATGCTACGTTCACCAAACTCCATGCCTTCATAGATATTGACCAAGCTTACATCGGGTATAACGCCTTTATTTTGGGTACTGCCGCCTGTGATACGGTAGAACTTGCGCTGGGTTAAGGTTGCTGACCCTAAGGCAAGGTTATCAAGCTGAATTTGTGCTGAGCCTTTACCTGTGGTCGTGCTGCCGACAATCAGACCGCGACCATAATCTTGAATCGCTGCGGCAAAAATCTCGCTGGCTGATGCCGAGCCTTGGTTAATCAGTACGGTCATCGGACCTGTATACAGCTGCTTACCTTTGTCTTCGTCTTCATACACTTGGATATTGCCGCGGTTATCACGAATCTGTACCAGCGGACCTGACTTGACGAACAAGCCAATCATCTTGGCGACTTCATCGAGTGAGCCACCTGGGTCATCACGCAGGTCTACTACCAAGCCATCGATATTTTGCTGGTTTAAGGCTTTTAACGCGTTTTCCGTATCAATGCTGACACTACGATAATCTTCTCCCGCACGGCGGGCTTTATAGTTGAGATAAAAACTTGGGATTTCTAGCACACCGATTTTTTTGGCTTGTCCGTTTTTATCTTTAACACTAATTACCCGATGATTGACGCCAGATTCTTCTTGCTGAATAACATCACGTATGAGGGTGACATTACGCGCGCTACTGTCTGGGGTGTTAGGCGCTTTGACGCGCACGGTAACGGATGAACCTTTTTTACCGCGAATGAGGTTCACTACTTCCCGTGTCGAATAACCGACGGTATCGACCATGCCTTTATCTTCAGTCGATACGCCGATGATTAAGTCATTGGGTTTGATTTGACCCGAACGCGCGGCAGGCCCGCCATCAACTAAGCTGATAATACGGGTGTAGTCAGGATTCTTGCGATCGGGCTGAATCGAGACGCCGATACCGACCAATTCAAGCGTCGATTGGATTTGCATCTCATTGGCCTGCAGGGGGGCAAAATAATTACTGTGCGGGTCATAGGCTGCCATCGCTGCATTTAACAGGGTTTCAACGATTTGGTCGCTATCGATACGCTGTAGCTGCGCATATTGGCGCTTTAAACGCTGGTCTAGCACTTGGCTTGGTGAGCGCGTTTCGTTTTTGACTAAATCACTGGCGTTGTATTTATCGGCATTTTCTTGCAAAAACTTGTCTTTGTTTTTGTCTTCATCTTGATTGATGGTCATGCCAATCAACTGGTAGGTCAGCTGTTTGCGCCAAAAATCGCGTTGCTCGGCAACGGTTTTAAAACGCGGCAATTTTTCACGGTTCATAATGACCGTTTCATTGCTCTGTAAGCTCACAGGGGATTTTAACAAGCTATCGGCAAAGCTGTAATACGCTTTTGAGCGCTCAATAAAACGCTGATAAATGTCAAAACCCGCTTTTAAATCACCGCGTTTGAGATAATCGGCAAAACTATTACCATATTTTTGGGTAAATTCATCAATATCGGACTGCAAAAACACGCTATGATTGGGGTCAAGTGCATCAAAATAGTCGCCTAAAATTTGCTTGCCCGTTGCAGCGTCCATTTTTTTATCTAGATAATGGCTACGATCCAACAACGCTGCGACTTGCCGAGTCACCTGCCGCTGCTCGTTATTGATCTGTCCGACGCTCGTCGACGCTGCAATGGCGGTTTGGTAACTTTGTCCCAGGATCGCCCCACCCATCAACAGGGCAAATACACTGGCGGTAAGTTGTTTGTATTGCATGACTTTCCTTACTCTATTTAATGAAGCGATAAACAGAAAAAACTGACAGCCCATCTTAGCACTGTCAGTTTTTCCACACCATACAAAACGTGTAAATGTTCGAATCAAATCATCTATCAAACCTCACCGTTTGTAGCGGTAAGTTGTTGTGTTAGCCAATCAATTGATTGTCTTTAAACAGTTGGTTTAATTGCGCGGCAGTGAGCAATTGTTTTTCACCGTCTTGGCGATTGACATATTCGTATTTTACCTCGCCTGTTTCACTGATATTTTTCTCTGAGATAACGATACGATGGGGAATGCCGACGAGCTCTAAATCGGCGAATTTTACCCCCGCGCGCTCGTCTCGGTCATCAAGTAGCACATCAACACCTTGGGCTTTTAGCTCAGTGTAAAGCGCTTCGGCAAGCTGCATTGCTTTGTCCCCTTTCGCTGGGTCTAGAGCATCTTTCATTTTGCCTTTAATCATCGGCACAATCGCCACAGTGAATGGCGCAAGGCTCTCACCTGTGCTACTGGTTTTCCAAATGATACCATTGTCATCGTGATTTTGTTCAATTGCGGCGGCGACGATACGGGTCACGCCGATACCATAACAGCCCATCATAGTAATGACAGGTTTGCCTTGCTCGCCCATCACCGCACAGTTTAACGCTTTGGCGTATTTGTCACCCAATTGGAAGATATGACCGACTTCGATACCGCGGCGGATTTGTAAGGTACCTTGTCCATCTGGGCTTGGGTCGCCTGCTACCACGTTGCGAATATCAGCAATTTCGGTGATGGTCGCATCACGCTCCCAGTTGACACCTGTGGTATGAAAATCTAGCTTGTTGGCACCGCTAACAAAATCTGATAACACTGCAGCCGCACGATCTACAATCACTGGCATGTTCAAATCAAACACCCCGATATACCCTTTGTGCAGCCCCGCTGCTTGCATCGCCTCTTCGCTCGCCATGGTGAGTGGGGCTTTGACTTGCGCCAATTTTTCGGCTTTGATTTCATTTAGGGTATGATCGCCCCGTAACACTAACGCGACTAAGGTGGCTTTACCTTCTGCGGTAGGTTCGCCTTCGACGATTAAAGTTTTGACCGTCTGTGACAATGGCAAGCCTAAATGCTCAGCCACTTGCTCACAGGTTGGCATATTGGGCGTGCTGACATCGGCTTTGTCCTGCGTTGGCGCAGCACGTTCACCGACCGCTACCGCTTCAGCAAGCTCAATATTGGCCGCATAATCTGAGCTATCTGAAAATACGATATCATCTTCACCACTGCCAGCTAGGACTTGAAACTCATGCGACGCAAATCCACCAATCGAGCCGGTATCAGCTTGCACCGCACGAAAATCTAACCCAAGACGGGTAAAGATATTATGATAAGCGCGGTACATATCATCATAGGTGCGCTGTAATGAGGGTTGGTCGATATGAAACGAATAGGCATCTTTCATGATAAATTCACGTGAACGCATCACCCCAAAGCGTGGGCGAATTTCGTCACGAAATTTGGTTTGTACTTGGTAGTAACTCACAGGGAGTTGTTTATAGCTTTTTAGCAAGTTACGCGCGATATCGGTTATCACTTCTTCATGCGTTGGACCTAACACAAAGTCACGTTGGTGACGGTCTTTAAACCGCAGCAGTTCAGGGCCATAGGCTTCCCAGCGACCTGATTCTTGCCAAAGCTCGGCCGATTGCACCACAGGCATTAGCAGCTCTTGACAGTTGATGGCATCCATCTCTTCACGGATGATTTTTTTGACTTTTTGTAAGGTTTTTAGACCCATCGGTAGCCACGTGTAGAGACCCGACGCAGATTTACGAATCATCCCTGCACGGAGCATTAATTGGCTGGATATGATATCGGCATCACTTGGGGTTTCTTTTAACGTTGCAAAAGTAAATTGACTGGCTCGCATGGCACACCTTGTTTGTACGGCTTGAAATAAGAAAAACGAGAATGGATAGACTATTTGGTAAACCGATTATCTTATTTTATGCCACTGGGTGGTGCAATAGTTTTTTTAATTTTTGCCAAGTCGATGCCGTATTTTTGGACTCAGCTTTTTTAGTTTTAGTATTTTTGGTTTTAGCATTTTTATAAATTAGGACAATTTGGTCATACCCATTGGCTATTTAAACTAGCTACATTGAAATTATGGCAAGTCATAACCATACAAAATAGTATCCACTATTAAACTATTAGGAATGGCTAAATGGCCCAACTTCCCACTTCGTCCTCCACGCCATCGTCTCAGGCAAAACCGACTACAAACTTGCCAGAACCGCCCGCATCGGGTAACAAAAAGCCCGTTTCTTTTTGGGTGAGTTTATTTTTACTGGTGGTGATTGCGGCGGCGGGTTGGTTATTTTTGCAATGGCAACAAGCAAATATGCCTAAAAAAGTTGAGGTATTAACTCGCGAAGGGGTGGTCACTAAGATTCAAAGCCTCAATCGCCTACAAACCGTGGCCTATAATGTCGATACCGTTATCACTAGCCAAAAAGAAGGCAATTGGTACGCCCTGTGGCAAGATGAGCAAAAGGGGCTTTTTGTCGCTCATGGACGGGTGACCGCGGGCATTGACTTAAATCAATTAAAACCCACTGATGTACAAGTGACCCCAGATGGTAGCCATGTCAGTATCACCTTGCCCGCTGCGCAGATTTTAGATAGTTATTTAGATAACATTGAAGTGTATGATATTCAAACAGGGGTATTTGGCATGGTGCAGGCCGACCCGCAAATATTTAACCAAGCGCAAGTGGCTGGCAAAAACCAAGTGCTGACATCCGCTTGCCGCTCGGGCATTCTACAAACTGCCAATGATAATGCCCAAAAGCAAGTGCAATCGCTATTTGCACTGGCAAATGTACAAGTGACTGTGAAAGTCACCGCGCCTGCTAAAAATTGTCGTTAAACCGGTTTTTTGCCCATCAATAAGACCAATCCAAGGATAAAAGCGTTTTTTTGTTTTATGTTATTTTTGTGCGCTGTCAGAATTGGTATGAAAGGCATAAATAATAGATATGTAACCTACCTTAATAATAAGAATGTTGCTAAAATCTCAACTTTATAGCCCGCTAGCTAGTCCACTAGACAGCCCGCTAGTTTTAGACGACATTTATTTGCTACTCTCATCAAAAATTGCAATAATAATAGTCACTTAACGTATCCGTTTTACCAAGGGTTACGTTAATTGATTGCAAGGATGCTTGATGGCGTTTTAGTTGTGTAAAAGATCAATTCGCTAGCTGTTGGAGAGTTTACTGAATGAATGTCACGTCTGCCTCAGATCGTCTAAAAAAAGTGATGCGGATTGCTTTGGTTGGCATCAAGCCTGGCGACCAAGTGATGCTAAAAGGCTATCTACGCATCTTGCTTAGACTCGAAGCAGACCTTGAATGGGTATCAGCGAACAATCAGCAAATTGATTTATTTATGGTCAATCATGATTTTCGTCATGCTGAAAGCGTTCAAAAGTTAATTCGTAGCAAACCCAATACAGCCACTATTTATACCACTCGTAGTGAGACGGAAAACGGCTATTTATCGCAAGATTTATTGGTGTTGCCGCTCAAAGATTTAGAGCCGCTGAGTGAGTGGTTGTTTTCACAATTGCCGTTTTTGTCTGGTGTGTCTGTCAGCAATAAGGCATCTACTGCCGCTAAATTCACTGCTGATGCCGTTGACGCTTATCAATCAGCGACTGACACTATAGCCAACCAGCGCGTAGTTTCAAATCCGCCTGCTCAAGTTGCCAATCCATTATCTGGTGTTGCACAGTCTGCGCAAGCTTCAGCTGTTACAACTAGTGATACCTACAATATGCCTAATCAACTTGCCGAATCTAGCCAGTTGATGGGGTCATCAACCACCACTAACGGCACTGTCAATGATGAGTATTTAATCGGATTTGCCAAGATTTTTAGTCAGATTGCCCAACGCCATAATGAAGTGCTGAGTATCAAAAGCCCTGCTGGCACCTTATTTGCCTATATCAATCCAAAACAGCAACGGGTTTGGGAGGTGTCTGAATACATCTCGTGCAATCAGCCTTGGATTATCTCACTTGCTGATGATGTGGCTGCGAGTGAGCTAGATGTCAAAACTGCTAAAAACTTGGTGCAATGGCTATGGGACTTGGCTAGCACACATGGTCAAAAATTTGAAGGATTGCTAGATTCGCACATCAACTACCATATAGATAGTTGGGTAAAACCTACCCATGATGCCGACCAACACGACAATCTTAAAATCCAATGTGTACTAGAAGCCCGTTCGTTAACGATTGATGAATTGGTAGCACGCAGTCAATGTTCGCTACCCCAAGTCAAAAAAACACTGATTGGCTTATTTGTCGCAGGTGCATTGCCTGCTTCGGTCTATCAGCAAACTATCGCTCAGCTCAATAGTAAAACGATTAGCCAGCCAGTGAATCCATCCATGTCGCGAGCAGAAATATCACTGCCAAAAATGTCACCCGCTCAAGTGACAGTAGCTGAAAGCACCCAGACTGAGCCGCAGCCAATTACGCCCAGTGCGCAACCTGCTTTTGTTGAACAACCTGCTGCATCTGCTACGGTACCATCCACAGTGCCTGTCAACCAAGCTGAGTCAGCTCAAACACAACATCAGCCACCCGCGCCTGCCAAACCTCAATCAAAACTCGATGAAATCCTTAGCCGCCGTGCTATGGCAGAATTGTCAGCCAATACCTTACCCAGTATGTCAACTACCCACAATAGTACTTGGAATAATAGTACCACAGAGCCTGAACCTATCTCAGCGAGTGCTACATCGTCACAAGGCTCAATCCCGCCCACACAAGAAACTGGCAACAACAGCATGATGGGGTTTTTAGGACGTCTACGTCGACGCTTGGGGTTGTAAATCTTTCATTAAAATGATTGATAATTTGAGTGTATTATCAGGGATTTATTAATTTTTTTTAGTTAACAGCGTGGTTTCGCGTATGATACTAACGCAATTTTTTTCCTAATATTGTATTTACATTAATGCAATAAGTGTAAGGCTTTCTACATGCAACGTCTCAAAATCGTTTTTAGCGGACCTATGGGTGCGGGAAAAACCCAAGCCATCGCAAGCTTATCGGATATCCCTGTGGTGTCGACTGAAGTAAAAAATACCGACCTTCATGTCAACACCAAGGCATTGACTACGGTGGGTATGGACTACGGTGAATTGGTGCTAGAAGGTGGCATCAATATCGGTCTATATGGCACACCTGGGCAGGAACGCTTTAACTTTATTTGGCCGATTTTGTCGCAAGGGGCAATGGGGGTTATTATTTTGATTGACCATGCTGCCCAAGACCCTGTGGCAGATTTGGCAAATTATTTAGAGACGTTTACTAAAATTTACACGGGTCGTATCGTCGTGGGTATCAGCCAAGTTGATAAAATGCCTGAGCGCGACTTTGGCATTTATCATGACTGGTTGGCTGCCAATAACAAGAATCTGCCTATTTTTCCAGTAGATATGCGAAAAAGAGAAGATGTGCTGTTACTGGTTGATACCATTATTGCATCACTTGAATTGACAGCGCAGTGAGCGCATGATTGAATTACGGTATATGGCTTACGTTAACGAGCGATTCGGTGAATGAAGCCATTGAACTTAGATATTGAGCGCAGCGACTGACAAACTCGACAGCAATTTTAAAACCGTTACGCTAGTAAATATTTGGATACCAATATGAATGACCAATTGTTTCAAATGGAAAGCCGCATTAAGCCCAGTGAGCAATTTATTACCCTATCTAATGAAGTATTGCACGAACTCATTCATACCACGAGTGGCATTGAAGGGGTGTTGTTGTCATCAACCGATGGCTTTGAAGTCAATTCAATTTTTCAAAAAACCTATGATGGCGGCAAATTATCCGCGGTCGGCAGCTCAATTTTGGCATTGGTACAGGCATTGACTGCCGAAGCGCAGCTTACTGGCTGTCGCTCAGTCATCCTAGATGCCGAAAACGGTAAAATTATGATTAGCGCGGTGCCTAGTCAGTTCCAGCCGATGATTGTGATTGTGGTGACCAAACAACAAGTCTTGCTCGGTCAAATCATGCACGGTATGAATAAAGCGATTAACCGTTTGATAGAGCTCGATAGAGAGTTTCATTAATATACAGTTAATTTATATCATACCTACTGTAAAGCCCTCAATAGCATTGAGGGCTTTTTTCATATCCCTCATATCCAACCTTTCAAACGATCAATTCTTGATATTTTTTTCTACAGTTCATCCGAATTTTTATACAACTTAAGTTTAATAAATTAAAAATATGCCAGTCAAAATTTGCTATAGATTGTCCCATTACCTTCCATCGATATCATTCATCATTTTGTCATATAACCTCACTAAACTACCGCCACCGACGATGGTTCAATCGATTTTCTAAGCAGGATGACGCAATTTGGGAAATTGAGATAAACCATCGTTTTTATTTTGCGTTAACGGCGGCTTTAAGAGTTTATAAGCTTTTTTACTTGGGCTAAGCGATGCAATAGGTCATTTAATTAGCCAATCAATTTGCCAACAGATAAGTGACAATGATGAATTTTTCCAACCTTACCACACGCTTGTTATGCGTATTATTGCTGGTTTTTTTGGTGTTTTTGGCGATGGTGTATTGGATCATTGACCAGCAAGCCAAGCCTGAAGTCGTCAAACTGACCTCTCAGACTATCATTGAAACTGGCAATGAGGCGGTGAATGGTATTTTGTCGCGTGTGAGTCAAATTGATGGCATGGCAGTGACAGCCAGTCGTATGACCGGTAGTTTGCCCAAGAATGCCGATATCATCAACACCAGTGTTGGTAATTTAATGGCAAATATGGATAAAGGCATTGTCGGCGGCGGTGTGTGGTATGACCCTTTGATGTACAAACCTAACGTCGATGAAGCCGCGTTTGTTTGGCAACGCGATATGCAAGGTGTCATGCAGTCTGCCAGCCAATATCAAGCCATCAATCCTGGCTATCAAGCACCAACCAAACTTACCGCAAATCGGGTAGCCGACCAAAAAACCCAACCACAGCTTGCCATGCCCTATTACCGTGACTGGTGGTATGTGCCTGCTGTGTATGCCAATCATGACCACTGTGTGTGGAGCCGTGCTTATATTCATCCGGCGACCAAACAGCCCGTCATGACCTGTGCCAAGGCGATTTTTAATGCCCAAAACAATGGCTTTGAAGGGGTGGTGAGTTTTGATGTACTGCTAGGTCGTATGCAGTCGATGGTCAAAGAATGGCAGCGCAAAACAGGCGGTTATGTGTTTTTGGTCGATATGAACAACAACTTTTTGACTTTCCCCAATGAAGCACAAGTCAAACAAGTGACCGCTACTAACCCGCAAGGCGAAATGATGGATGTTAATAGTTTTGCCAAGCAAAACCCTGATTTTGCCCCCATTGCCAAAAGCTTAGACAACATTAATGACAACATCATCAAACAAGCGCAAAAATTAGATGGTGGTAAATTTGATTTTACTGCCAATACGCTAGTAAGTAGTACCAACCTACAAAAAATCTCTGCCTCAGAAGCACGCATCATTTCAGCCATGCTAATGACCCAAAGCGCGCAAAATGAAAATCTCAACGCCACCCATTTTGTCGAACAAGTCAGCTTAGACAACGATTTATTGCTCAAAACCCCTTCCACAGCGTTTATTTTTGCCATGCCGATGACCAATTGGAAAATGGTCATCGTCAAACCCAATCAAGAGCTGATGTTATTTGCCAATCAGCTAGGTAAACAGCTGCAATGGTATATGCTATTGGGTTTCTTACCGGTACTGCTATTAAGTGGTTATGTTTTCCACCGTATTTTGGTGGTACCGCTGCACCAAGTCGCTCGTAACGTCCGTGAAATCGGTCAGTTGATTGCACAAAAAAAATATCTGTCACTGCGTGAGCACAAACTGCCACCGGCAAACATTCAAGAAATTGGCGTGATTACTGACTCGATGAACCAGCTGGTTGATCGGGTGGTCGAGAACGAAGGCGCATTAGCACAAGTCAATGAACGCCTAGAGCAGCAAGTGGCAGAGCGTACCGAAAACTTACACCAAGCGTTAAAAGATTTAAAAGCATCTCAAGTGCAGTTGGTACAATCAGAGAAAATGGCAACCATCGGTCAAATGGTCGCAGGTGTTGCCCATGAAGTGAACACGCCATTGGGTTATGTAGGTAGTAATTTAGAGTTGATTGATGAAAATATCGTACGCTATGACGAATTGATTGACCATACCCAGCAGCTCAAACAGCTGATGCAAGCGTCGCCGACTGATACAGCAACCATCAATCAAACGATTGAACAAACCATTGCTTGCAGTGATGAATTGGTCGCTGATGCGGTGAGTGATGATTTGCATGGATTGGTGGATGATGCCAAATTTGGGGTTAGCCAAATCTCAGAATTGGTCGTCAATTTACGTGATTTCTCTCGCATCGACCAAGCCAAAATCAAAGCCGTCGATATCAACGACTGTATCAAAAACTCCCTAGTCATTGCCCGTAACAATATCAAGCATTTAGAGGTGATAACTGAGTTAAATGCTATCGAACCGGTTAGTTGTAACCCATCCCAGATTAACCAAGTGCTGCTAAATCTATTTAATAACGCGGCACAAGCGATGGGGCAAACTCAGCACCCTACATTACACATTACTAGCACAGAAGACGGCGCCAATGTGTATATCAGCGTGGCGGACAACGGTACTGGGATGAACGCTGAGACCCAAGCCAAGATTTTTGAACCATTCTTTACCACCAAAGCGGCAGGCGAAGGTACGGGACTGGGTCTTGCTATTTCGACTCAAATCATGGAGCAGCATAACGGCGATATTCATGTGCAATCACAACTTGGTGAAGGCACGACATTTACCATCAGATTGCCCAAAACAGCGATTAGCAGCGAGCAATCACCCAAGCTTTTAATCGCAGAAGAAAGCTAATGCTAATGTTAGATAACCGATAACCGATGGCTGACAGGCACGCTGCTCAGCCATATACGAGCCACACTTGCTTGTGGTCAACCTTAATTGTAGTCAATCTTAATTATAGTCAACCTACCTAAGTGACATGACCATGATAACGACCGTTACCAAACCTAAAATCGCCTTTATCGATGATGAAGACCGCATTCTACGCAGCCTAAAAATGCATTTTCGCGCCACCCATGAAGTGTTTACCACCACCGAGCCCGATGAGCTACTAAGCTATGTGCAAAATAACGAGGTTCAAGTGGTGATTAGCGACCAACGCATGCCAAAAAAACTGGGTGTCGAAGTACTAAAAGAGGTCAAAGACGTATCACCCCATACCATCCGCATCTTATTGACCGGCTATGCAGACTTAACTGCGGTAATTGATTCCATCAACGAAGGGGAGATTTTTCGCTATATCACCAAACCTTGGCAGACGGATGAGCTTAAAAGTATCGTTAATCAAGCCACCCAAATCGCGCTGCAAACCAAAGATGTATTCAAAGAAAATCTGCAGGTCGCTCAGCCAACCATCGCCAAACGCAAAGTGTTGGTGATCGATGACAGTGAGATGGTATATTTACAGATGCAGCAAAAATTCACCCAGTTTGAAACTCACTGGGCAAATTCGTTAGAAAAAGCGATTGAGCTACTTGAAAATGACCGTTTTGGCGTGGCAATCACCGATGTGTCCTTGGGTGGCGAGAATATTTCACCCGTGATCTATGCGTTAAAACAAAGCTTCCCTGATTTAGCGGTATTGGTACTCACCTCACTCAACGACAGCCACACCTTAATTGACTTGATCAATAAAGGGCAAGTGTATCGCTACCTGCCGCGTCCCAGTAATTTATCCTTATTAGAAATTAGTATTCAGCGCGCTTATGATTATCACCAAACGTTAGTCAATCAACCAAAATTACAAGCGCGACATGTCGTTGATGCCGTCACTGAAGTTGAAACGCGTAGTTTTGGTAATAAAGTCAAAAAATTCTTATCACGCTTTGGTATTGGTAAATCGCGATTTGCCTAGCTTAAAATCTAGTGCATAATATATGAGGGGCAAAGCGTGGCATTTGAGCCGTTTCAATCAATGAATGTTAGCCATAAAAAAACCGCCTAGAGTCACTACTTAGGCGGTTTTTTGAGCGATTTTTAATAGCCGATGATTAAGCTGTTTGCTCGTACACTGGGTGTTTGGCGCAAATTGCTTGGACTTTTTCACGCACTTCGCCGATAACTTTTTCGTCACCGCGGCTATCGAGCACATCACAAATCCAGCCAGCCAATTCTCTTACTTCCGCTTCACCAAACCCACGGGTAGTGACTGCGGGCGTACCAATACGCACCCCTGACGTCACAAACGGTGATTTAGGGTCATTTGGTACCGCGTTTTTGTTGACGGTGATGTGGGCATCGCCCAACCACTTATCCGCTTCTTTACCGGTGATTTCTTGTTTGATTAAGCTAATCAGCATTAAGTGGTTTTCCGTGCCGCCTGAGACGATGTCATAACCGCGCGACATGATGACGTCCGCCATGGCTTTAGCGTTTTGAACTACTTGTTGTTGGTAAGTTTTGAAATCATCACTTAACGCTTCTTTAAAACACACCGCTTTACCTGCAATCGCGTGCATCAATGGACCACCTTGGTTGCCAGGGAACACGGCAGAGTTGAGTTTTTTCTCAATCTCTGGGTTGGCTTTTGCCAAGATTAAGCCTGAACGTGGTCCGCGTAGGGTTTTGTGGGTAGTGGTGGTAGTAACGTCAGCGATTTGCACAGGGCTTGGATAAACCCCTGCGGCAACCAGTCCTGCGACGTGTGCCATATCGACCATCAAGTATGCGCCAACGCTGTCTGCGATGTCACGGAATTTTTGCCAGTCAACCACTTGGCTATAAGCAGAAAAACCCGCAATAATCATTTTGGGTTGGTGTTCTTTGGCTAGGCGTTCGACCTCATCATAGTCGATGATGCCCGTTTCTTTGTTTAAGCCATATTGTACGGCTTTATAGTTGATACCAGAGAAGTTCACATGCGCACCATGCGTCAAGTGACCGCCATCAGCAAGGCTCATGCCAAGTACCGTGTCACCCGCTTTTAATAAGGCTAAAAATACCGCGCTGTTGGCTTGGCTACCCGCGTGTGGCTGTACGTTAGCATAATCCGCGCCAAACAATTCTTTGGCACGGTCAATCGCTAATTGCTCAACCACATCAACATATTCACAGCCACCGTAATAACGTTTGCCTGGGTAACCTTCCGCGTACTTATTGGTCAATTGACTACCTTGCGCTTCCATCACCGCTGGTGAACAGTAGTTCTCTGAAGCAATCAGTTCAATATGGTCTTCTTGACGTTTGGCTTCATTGTCCATTGCTTGGGCAAGTTCAGCGTCAAACTGGTGAATAGTGACATTTTTAAACATGGCAATTTCCTTTTAAGTGAGTCAAAAAATGGGCGGATAAAACCGAAAAATATTGCTTAGTTTAGCATGGTTTGGTTTTTTTTAGTGAATAATCCAGCCATTTGGCTGAATTTGTCCTATTACTTGTCGTCGGCTACTGACCTGACTAATATTGGTTTGAAAAACTCATTAATACAACGCGCCATCCAAAAAATTTTCATAAAAAAAGACAGTTACCCTAACTGTCTTTTTTTGGCTAACTATTTAAATACTAGCGCACGGCAACCAATGGTTTTTGTACCCATCCCTCGCCTTTATCGCTACTGACATGAATCATGCCATTTTCTTCTTCGCCCATAAGGCTATTTTCAAATGCCGGTAAAAAAGTCTCACTAATCAAAAAATGCCTGCCTTGCCACTGGTAAAGGGTGGTGCGCCGCCAGCCTTGCGCTGTCACATCAATCCAGCGATTGGTCATCACTGCGCCATGCCGACGAAACAGTAGATAGCCAATCGGTGTTGTGCCCAGATTTGCCAGTTTTCGCGCATTACCAATGAGGCTGGCAAACGGAAATACAGACCGCGCCACCACCCAAGCATCTTGATTAGGCTTGCCAAATAATAAGGCTTCGCGCACCCAAGCCGATTGGCTCACCCCAAGCGGTAACTGCAGTTGGCGCTTTTCGCTCAAGGACAAGGTTTGCCGTCCTTCAAACGTCGGCTGTACGATGAGTTTATGCTGAGATAAGGCTTCAAATTTGGCGGTGAGCGACCCTGTTGACGTCAGCCAAGGGATAAGTTTCGGCGGTATCTGCTGTTTGTGTGCTGCGCTCAAATGCGCGCCAGCCAGGTTTAGGTTTAGACCAACATTTATCATTATTTTTTCAAAAAATCATTATCGGGTATGGTGCCTTGCGCGGCAACGTCACCAAAAAATTGGCTTTTATAGGTGTCATTAAAAGGTAATGCGGTCATCGCATCGGCTTGGTACGCCAATATAGCTTGCTGCTCGTCTTGGCAAAATTGGGCAATGGCAGGGGCAAACACCTTGTCGTAGACGCGGTGTAGCGAATGGGTCAACACCGGATAAAAGCCGCGAATCAACTTGTGCTCCCCTTGGGTACCAGGGTCAAAGTAGCGAAGGCCTTGCTTGATAGCAAAATCAATGCCTTGGTAATAACACAGTTCAAAATGTAAACAATCATAGTCTTCTAGGCAGCCCCAATAGCGACCATATAACGTGCTGATAGCGGCATCGTCATCGAAAAAAAACAAACTACAAGCCACGATATCACCGTGCGCGTTATGCGCTTGAGCGAGCATCAGCTTGTCTGCCATCGTCTGCCCAAGCTGCTTAAAAAATGCTAAATTCAAATACGGCTGCCGCCCTCTCACCAAATAGGTCATGGCATAGCATTGATAAAACACCGCCCAATCTGCCTCGGTGATATCGTCACCGAGTTTAATCTGACAGCTTAAATTTTGTTTGAGCACCTTTTGGCGTTCCACTTTAATTGATTTGCGTTTTTTGGCAGTTAATGTTGCCAAAAACTCATCAAAATTGGCGCATTTTTTATCCTGTAAATTGCGATTTTGCCATAAAAACTGACAGCTTAGCCGCTCACAAAGATTGGGCATATTGTGCAACGCTTGGACATTTTTTGGGGAGAAAAACAGCCCGTGCCAAGTGGATGCTTGATAGCGGCTTGCCAATTCATCAATCGCTTGTAGTAAGGTCTGATACAGTGGCGCGGTTAATGACTTGCCTTGTGCCACCCAAATCCGCTCGCCGGTGACGGGGGTAAAGGGGACGCTTGTCACCAATCTTGGATAATAGTTTCTACCATAGCGCTCAAAGGCTTCTGCCCAGCTAAAATCGAACACATATTCGCCTTGGTGATGCTTTTTGATAAACACAGGCATCACGGCAATCAGTTGAGCACTGTCATCGACAATCTGCACATACTGCACCCACCAATCGCTGTGCCCGCCAATCAGCTTTGCATCTATGAGCGCTTGCCAAAAATCAAAGGACATAAAGGGCGTATCAGGCGTCTGCCACTGTGTCTGTGAGCGCCAATCAAACTCGCTGGTAAATTGATAGTGATAGGACATATGTCAGTATTATTGTAGTTTTATGAACGGATTATTATACCTTGTTTTTACCCAAAAATACGGGCTTATCCTTTTACGCAATCTGGCACAATTTGGCACAATTTTGCAAAATATGTATGGCGTTGGGCGGTGTGGTTTATAACGGTGACTTTGTTGCAATAGACAAATTGCAATAGCCAAGATTAGCGTTTACACTGAACAACTTAGCAGCCAACTGCTTGATGCGATTTAAGCTTTTTTTCACTCACTTGTCATCCTCTACCATGCCGACACTGATTTTATTTAACAAACCTTATGGCGTACTTAGCCAATTTCGCAGCGATGACAATAACAACTTTGCGACGCTCAGCGATTATTTTAGCGATAAAAGCTTACGCGTGGCGGGGCGATTAGATGCCACTTCCGAAGGGTTGCTACTGCTTACCGCCGATGGGCAGGTTAATAAAGCCTTGACCCATCCACCCAAAGCCAATGCAGGCAAACAACAAGGCAAAACCTACTGGATACAGGTGGAAGGCGAGGCAAGCGTTGACCAGCTACAGCAACTACAAACAGGGGTGCCACTCAAAGACGGTATCACCTTACCTGCCGAAGTTGTACGGCTAAGCGAAGCACAAATTGCCGAGCATATTTGGCAAGCGCCGGACAAGATTGCCAAACGCAAAGTCACCACGTGGCTAGCCATCACCATTTTTGAAGGTAAAAATCGTCAAGTGCGTCGCATGGCGGCACATGTGGGGTTGCCCTGTTTGCGGCTGATTCGCATGGCATCGAGTGGCTTTAGTTTGGGAGATTTAGCGGTTGGCGCATCCACACAAATACAGCTATCATCTGCCGATTTAAAGCGGCTGGGTGTCCAACCTTTATCCGCAGCACCGACAACGCCACAATCGCGCAACAAACCTCGTGTGTTAACGCCTAAATTGCCACAATCAAAGCACCCAACAAACCGACGCAAACAGCCCTGAGTGGACAGCCATAAGTAAACCGCTATGAGGAAACAGCCATGATCGGTTACATCTATCGTTTTTTTCAAAGCCGCCCTCGTCTACTGTTAGGGTTTGCCACCATGGTGGTGGTGTATTTTGGGTTATCGACGCTGGTTGGCCTATTGCCCAAAGATTGGACGTTTGCGGTAGCCTACGATAAATTGAAGTTTGTGACGCAATTTTTGCTGGCTTGGAATATCGGAATTTGGGTATATTTATTGGCTATTTTTCGGATGATGTATAAAGCCGATCAACATGCAATTTTGGATAAAGCCCATGCTGAAGACGAAGGCACGGTGTTAATGCTGATTTTGGTTTTTGTCACAGCGATTGTCAGTATGCTAGCGATTGTCGTAGAGTTGGGCACGAGCAAGGACGCCAAAGGTGCTTTGATGCTGTTTCATATCGCGCTCACCGCCATGACGATTTTGACGGCTTGGTTGTTTATTCATACCATGTTTGCTATTCATTACACCCACGAGTATTTCTTGCTTAAAGAAGAAAAAAACACAGAAATGCTAGATTTTCCTAACGATGATGACCCCGCCTACTGGGATTTTTTATATTTTTCCTACATCATTGGCACATCTGGTCAAACAGCGGATGTCGCCTTCAATACCCAGCAAAGTCGGATCATCGGTACCATTCATTGTGTGTTATCATTTTTCTTTAATACCGCAATTTTAGCGTCCTTAATCAATATGTCAGTAGGTCTAATCGGTTAAATAAATCAGCCCAATCAGTATGCTAAATGAGTGGGTTTAATTCAAGTCAATACATCGTCAAAATCGCTTGCTGTATGAGTTATACTATCTTCGCTTGTGGTCCTCGTCTTAACATAAAATGATAGAGCTGTCATATCCCACTACGCCAATATCTCGCTACTTTATAACTAGGAAATTGTATGATCGCACAATATTTGATGGTCGATAACGCCCTGCTCGAGCAACTGCAAAATGCCACTGATACAGCGCGAACCGCGTTACTTGAAAGCATGAGTGAGCAGCCTCAAGCGCAATTGGTAGATTTGGGCAAACTGTGGGACATTATCCATTTTGTGCTAACCAAACACAGTGCCACCGAGCCTGTACCTGATGAGCCTGTCAGCGAGTTTGTGGTGGGTGTGGAAACTTTTAGTGACAGTGAAGATGCCGATTTTATTGCTTTTACCCCGTGGGCACATATTGTTGAAATCGTTGATGTACTAGAACAAATTAACTTTAAAAAACGCTTAGAAAAAGTATCGATGAAGTCACTACGTGAGCAAGCTATTTTTCCACCCAATATTTGGCAAGACAAAAAGGAAAACTTGGATAAAGAATTGCTGGCTTCGTATGATGAGTTATTGGCGTTTTATAATGACGCCTTAGACAATGGCAATAATATTGTGGTGAGTATTTTATAACACCGATATAGTCCGTTTGTTATTTTTTGAACCAAAAAAGCACCTTAAACAAAAAGCACCTTATAAAAGGTGCTTTTTTTATCAATGCGCGGATGAAAATATCATCTAGCTTGACTTGATTAGTTAACTGACTGGTTAGTTAACCGATTGCGGTGCAAGGATAATCATCTCTACACGGCGGTTTGGTTCATAGCTTGAGCCAAATTGTGTTGTCGCACCGCGACCAATAGCGCTGATACGGTTACCAGAGATGCCACGATTGACTAAGTAATTAGCGACTGCTGATGCACGGCGTTGTGATAACGCTTGGTTTCTATTTGCATCACCTTCCACTGAGGCGTAACCATTTACTTGAATGTTAGTTTGGTTATAGTCACGTAGTGTGGTAGCTACTTTGTCTAACGTATTATAGAAGTTAGGTAGAATAGTAGAATCACCAACGCGGAAAGTTATCGCTTCTGGGATAGACAAGTTAATGTTATTAGTCACTGGGTCACGTGTTACCGTCACGCCAGAACCTGCGGTTTCTGCACGAAGTTTAGCTTCTTGTTGCTGCATGTAGTAACCAACACCAGCACCTAGTACACCACCGATTGCCGCATCACGACCGGTTTTTTCACCGCCCGTTGCCTTTGAGACACCCGCACCTGCGGCTGCCCCTAATAGACCACCAATAAGCGCTTTATTGTCGGTAATGCCTGTTGTTGTCGTACCAGTTGGCGTTGTTGCACAACCTGTTAAGATAACACCTGATGCTAAAGTAGCTGCTAATAATTTAGTACGCATGAGTAATCTCCTTTGAATTCCTCTAGTTATAATGGCTTAGTTATAATTGCCACGCACCAACTTGTTGTTTTTATCTCATTTGCCAGATAAACCTGACAACACTCAGTTGCTTTGTGATTGAGCTCATTATGCAATAAACTTTTCCTTTATATGTAATGATTTGTCTTAAGGATGTTGTAGGATGGCATAATTTGTTACAAAATATTTTCAAGTATTCATTATTTATATTATTTATTCTTATATATTAAATGCTTTGTGATTTTGTTGAAAACTATGCTGCATAGTCAACCTATCATCTACAGATTATTCAATAACTTGTTAATTTTTAATAAAAATTTTTGACAATTAACTTTACTGGGATTTATAGCGTAGCATCGTTAAACTCGAAAGATTTGTGCTTGCCAGTGTATAAAAATTTATTAGTGAACATTTTTGACGTTTGCTAAACTAACACTTATTTTTACAATTAACGAAGCCAAATTAATGAAGCCAAGTATTTTTTCTTATGTCTCATTCAAATAAGCTTTTTAAATAAGCTTTTTTTAATAAGCTTTGTGGGAGCCAAATATGACAAATAACAATAAACCATCATTGCTCAAAAACACGTTAAATAAACTGCGTAAAACATCATTACCTTTGGCGCAAAACGCCAGCTTAGCGGTGGCGGCAGGCACCATTACCGGCAATTCAGTGCTGTTTAGTCTACCGCTTTGGGCGATGGGGGCAGTAAAAACATTAACGGGTCATGCATTGGCAGATAAATCCGTGTTAAAAATAGCCAATCACTGGATCAATACCAACAATCGTTTGATTGAAAATATCCTGCCCGATATTGATTTTCGCGTCAACCTGCCTGATGATTTGTCGGTCGA
Source organism: Moraxella sp. CTOTU49097 (assembly GCF_032064105.1). Taxonomy (NCBI): domain Bacteria; kingdom Pseudomonadati; phylum Pseudomonadota; class Gammaproteobacteria; order Moraxellales; family Moraxellaceae; genus Moraxella; species Moraxella sp. CTOTU49097. The sequence continues at coordinate 172,272 of NZ_DAMBOA010000002.1, forward strand.
TGGCAAATATATTTTGCTGAGTAATCACCAATCTTGGGTCGACACCACTGTCATTCAATATATCAGTGAAAACCGACTGCCATTAACGCGATTTTTTGCCAAATACGAGCTACTGTATATCCCAATTGTGGGGCAAGCGTTTTATTTTTTAGATTTTCCGATGATGAAACGCTACTCGAAAACAGCGATTGCTAGAAATCCAGCGCTAGAAGACCGCGATATCATCGAAGCCAAACGCGCTTGTCAAAACTTACTCGACAAGCCTTTTACCTTACTTAACTTTATCGAAGGCACGCGGTTTACCAAAAAAAAACGTGACTTGCAACAATCGCCGTATCAACATTTGCTAAGACCCAAAGCGGGCGGCATTGCACTTGCATTGGGTGCGTTAGGTGACGATTTAGACGCCGTGCTTGATATGACGATTGTGTATCCTGACGGTATTCCTACCTATCAGGATTTGTGGCAAGGTAATATCAAACGCATCGGGGTGGATATTCAAAAAATTGCATTGCCAGATGATTTGCTACAGCGGCTCATGGATGGCAAATACCAGCAGGATGAACAAACCAAAATAGATATGTACCGTTGGCTTGATGATTTGTGGCAGCAAAAAGATCAACGTATCCAAGCCATGCTCGATGATTTTACCCGTCATCCCTAGCAACACATTATTAGCGACACATGACTAATGACATATCACTAGTGACACTGCTAGTTAAAATCTCAGGTGAGTCATGCAAGGTATGACTTACCTGCCTTGTCCTCACTCACATTTTTTGCGGTATTGACCCCATTTTGAGCACTTTTTTATGCCAACTGCTAATTTAGACCCAAAATCCAGCCCAACGCCAAGCTCGAATATTAGCCAACCGCTCGCTGCTCACCCTGCCAAACCCAGTCGTTGGCAGTTAGCCTACGATACCATCATGATGATTGCCATTGTGTTGGACTTGCTGCTCATGGGGTTTGACGCTTTGATGCTAAGTAGCTTTATGGCAAAAATAGCAAATTGGCTGGGGTTTTTTGACAGCATCGTCAGTTATCAGCAAGGATGGCACGAGCCGCTCAAAATCGCAGGGGGTCTATTTACTATCTTTTTGATAGCCGAGCTTTTGGTTCGCTGGTTGATTGCCATCGCCCAAAAACGCTATTACCGCTGGTTTTTCTTTCCATTCGTGCATTGGTATGAAGTGTTGGGCTGTGCACCGCAGCTGCGCGCATTACGACTGCTGCGCGTTGGCGTGATTGGTTATCGTCTGCATGAACTGGACTACAAAGTTTTGCCCGCCAGTTGGCTTGCCACGATCAAATTTTATTATCAAATGATTATGGAAGAGATTTCTGATCGGGTGATTTTAACCGCGATTGACAATATCCGCACCGAAATAAGCAACACCGATGGGCATTTGGTCAAAAACATCATCGACAAGCATCGGGATGACATACAAAAAGTCATTGTCGAAGTGCTGCAGCAAGAGGCCACACCGTTATTACAATCCACGCCCGCCCACCCTGCCATCTTTGCCAAACCATTGGCAGAACAAGTGGGCATCGCCATTCAGCAAGCGCTAACCGATACGCCCGAGCTGCACCGCATATTACGATTGATACCGATTGCAGGTAGTCTGATAGAAAACCAAATGCACAGCATCGGGCAACACATTGGGGAGAATCTAACCTTAAGCTTGACCACCAACCTTACCAAACCGCAAACGCTCACGCTGATGTATGAAGAAATCGCCAAAAGCTTGGTACAAATTGATGTCACTAGCCCTGCGCTAGAAAAATTAATTAGCGATATTATTGATGATAGTTTGACGTCACTTGCCAACCAAGTTCGCATTCAACAATGGAAGCACCAAATACGCTGATTGCATCCACCAATTTGGCTGACCGATAGCCGCTATTCAACGCTTTTTTTATCGCCCTATTACGGCTTTGGTTGCCAAACAATAAATAGCGCGGTGAATGGTTGTTGTTTTAAATAATACTTGTTAATATGCGGTATGAATCGATTTTGATGTATAAAAAGTTATTATAAAAGGTTTTTCATGACACAGCCCGCTGCCCTTGACTTGACCCAAGATAGTTCATCACAAAACTTACAAAGCCTTAACGTATCCGAGCAGGATTCACCGCAAAGTCAGCAGCCAGCCAACCCATTACCCACCGACTCTGTAGCCACTAGCGTGAAAATTACGGGCAGACTACTGAACTTTACCCGCCTAAATATTGAAGGCAATGATATCAAAGTAATTTTGACAAAGATTGCACAAAAGCTAGGCTGTCAACGCCAGTCCAACTTACCGGTGATTGTCAGTTGTCAACAGCCATTAAATTTAGCCCAGCTTTGGGGCGGTTTATGGGTGCTAGGGTTACAGCCGATTGGGTTAGTCACAGGCGCCAATGACACCCAAGCCAATGAGCTTCGCATTGCCATTTTTCCAGCGGATGGGCAGCGCATTGACGGCAAAGCACCAAAAAATGTGGCGACGGGCAGTGAGCGCAAGCCAGATAGCACAGCAACTACCCCATCCTCTCAAAACATTGCGCAATCCCCTACCCAATCACCCGCATCCGACAGTCAAGCGACTCAGCGACAAAGCCAAACCGCCAGTGATATCGTAACCAATAAAACCGCAAGCAATGAGACCACAAGTAATGATACTGGAGCTGCACCTGAAAAATTTGTCGCCTCACCGCATCACCAATCGCAGCTTGAAGGCGATTTGGTGCATAATCAAATGTTGCGCTCAGGTCAAAGTATCAACCACGTTGGTGGCGACGTGATTTTGACCAAAGGCATTAATGCCGGCGCGGAAGCGATTACCGATTATAGCCTACACGTGTATGGCAAAGCCGAAGGGCGATTGGTGGCAGGGGCGACGGGCGATACCAATGCCAAAATATTCTGTTTGCGTTTTAACCCCTCACTGGTGTCAGTTGCGGGGACTTATTGCCTAAAAGAAAATATTCCTACTGAGTATTTGGATAAAGCGGTACAAGTCAGCTACTTGGATGGACAAGGCTTGGTGTTTGAGTTGATGGAATAACAATCACCTAAACAACCACTTATACCATAATCTATGCAAAAATCGTCAATCTGTCGATTAACTTCGAAAAGTTTTTTATGCTAAACTAGTCCAATTAACCAAATTTAGGCTAACTAAAATTTAAGTCTTAATTTTTAACGATTTACGTTAATTTATATCCGTATTTTTCAAACCAGTTTAGCGTGAATGTGTGTATGGCTTGAATGATTCAATACTGCCTCACTGACACCGTGCTATGAATAGGAGTATGCCAAAGTGGCAAAAATCGTTGTTGTAACTTCAGGAAAAGGCGGGGTAGGTAAAACCACCACCAGTGCCTCTTTCGCTACGGGTCTCGCCGTTCGCGGCTTTAAAACTGTGGTGATTGACTTTGACGTGGGTCTTAGAAACCTTGACCTCATTATGGGCTGTGAAAACCGCATCGTGTATGACTTTGTTGATGTTATCTCAGGGAACGCGCGCCTGTCACAAGCGTTGGTAAAAGACAAACAACTCAATAACTTGTTTATCTTACCTGCCAGCCAAACGCGCGACAAAGACGCCTTGACAGATGAAGGAGTCGCCGAAGTCATTAATGAGTTAGCCAAACAATTTGACTACATCGTGTGTGACTCGCCCGCCGGTATCGAGCGCGGTGCCCAGCTTGCTATGTACCATGCCGATGAAGCCATCATCGTGACCAACCCAGAAATCTCATCGGTGCGTGACTCAGACCGTATCATTGGTATTTTGCAAAGCCGTACCAAAAAAGTTGAAGAAGGTACAGGCGTGGTACGTGAGCACTTGGTCATCAACCGCTATAACGCTGAGCGTGCTGAGCGCGGTGAAATGATGGACATCAACAGCATCTCTAATGACATCCTAAAAGTGCCGCTACTTGGCGTGATTCCTGAAAGCAATAGCGTACTTGAGGCATCAAACCAAGGTGTACCTGTGGTGCTGGATCAAAATTCAAAAGCCGGTCAAACTTATGATGACATGGTCGCTCGTTTCTTGGGGGAAGAACGTCCCTATCGCCATATTGAGGTGAAGAAGAAAAGCTTCCTACAACGCTGGTTTGGAGGTTAGGCTATGGGATTTTGGAGTAATTTATTTGGCGGTGAGCAAAAGTCAAACAGTGCCAATACTGCCGCAGAGCGCCTAAAGGTCATCGTTGCCAGCGAAAACCGCTTGCACAATCGGTTAACCCCAGAGCGTATCGAAAAAATGAAACGTGAGATTTTGGCAGTGGTCAATACCTACGTGTCAGGTGTCAACATTGATGACGTCAATATTCAACATCACAATGAAGCGAACATGGAAGTGTTGGAGATGAATATCAGCTTGCCTGATAGTACACGCTAATAATTCATATTGCGCTTAATCTAGATTGTTTTTGATCTAGGTTGTATTTAAAAAATTGTGACTAAAAAGCCCATGATGACATGGGCTTTTTTATACTATCGGCTAACTTAGCGCATACGGCGAATTAAATGGTCTTTTTGGATAAATTGGTGATACAGCGCGCCAATGATATGCAAGGCCGTAAACACCAGCAGCAATGTCCACAACAGATTTTTATGAATTTTTTCTAACGTGCCTGACAAATTACTGTTTTCACTGACAAAGGCTGGGATATCAAATAGCCCAAACATACTCACCCCTTCCCCATCAAACATGACAGAAAACCAGCCCGCCAAAGGCATGGCAAGTAAAATCAAGTACAGTACTAAATGGGTTAAATGCGATAGTTTATTTTGCCATTTTGGCATCGGCACATCGGCGGGGGCTTTGGTGACAAAACGGTTGATAATACGACCTACTGTCCAAAATAACACACTGAGTCCAAACGCTTTATGCAAATCAAAATAGGTAAAGTCAGTCGCATCTTCATTCAGCTCAATCATTGCCCAAGTCGCAATCAACAATACCACGCTAATCCAATGGAAAATACGTGACGACAGCGACCATTTGTTGATACCGTGTGGGGCAATCGGTTGCGGCGCTTCATTTGCAGGAAATAATGCCATAATGGATTTTACCTTATCATGATTTGTTTTGGGTTATTCTAGCAATGTTTGGGCAAAATAAAAGTAACAGACTGTTGGCAAAATAGCACAAAAGCGGACTGCGTCTAACTATCTAAATCTACCAAGAAATGCGAGAGCTTGTCCAAATCTGGCACCACACACAATTCACCTGCCAACATGACTGGCTGAAAAATATAGGCGTGCTGTAGGCTGTAATCTGCCAAATTCGGTGCGCGTGAGCTCTCGACGAGCTCATCATTTGGCGCGTTTAAGGCGGTTAATAAGTCAGGGTAGTTAGTCGCTAATTCAGCTTGGTAAGTGGCGTCATCAGCATCTTTGAGATCAGCAATACGCACAGAATGAAAAGTCACTTCCCCGTGAATTTGCAAGGCAATACGATGGATATCAGTGACGCTTTCTAACACCACTAAGTGGGTGGGCTGCTCATCTTTTGGCAACAAGTGATACACTGAAACTTCTTGACCGCGCCAAAGATAATTCCAAATGCGCTCATCATAGTTATCAATACTCAAAATTAAGGCTTGCGGCACAATCCAGTCAGGCGAACTGCTAGAAGGAATTCGAGCAATGGTTAATTGACCTGTGGTGATACTTAGGACGCCTACATCTTCATCTTGCTTAAAGTAACGGTTTAACTCGTTTGCCATGGCTTGCTCATTTTAGTGATTAATAAGAAATTTAGGGGTCGCTGCTAGCCTACCGTCTTAGCCACACAAGGCAATTAGCTGCTCAGCTAACTGCTTAGGGGTACCAACAAAAGTAACTTGATTGCTTTCAATCATGCTTTGTGGCTGGCTGGCGCAGGTGCTGCTGTCAGGGGTTTGTGCCCAAATAATACTGCCATTTTTTTTGACCGTCGCTGCCGCATCACTACCATCATCGCCCATACCCGAGAACACGATAGTGATTAAGTTGTTGCCAAACGCTTCGCTGCAATTACGCATGACCTCACTGATTGGGGGTTTGTAACTGCCTTGCCAAGGTTTGCGCTGCAAAATTACCCGTCCATTGGAATCACACACCACGCTGTGGTCAATCGGTAAAATCAAACAACGCCCTGACAATAATTTTTGGGTATTGGTCACTATGTCACAGCGCCACTCGTTGTGACGATTTAAAATTCTTGGCAAGGTGTTTAGCATATTTTGGTTGAAGTGCTGCGCTAGTAACAGTGATACTGGCAAATCTTCGGGTAAATTATCTAAAAATTCCTTAATGGCGAGCGGTCCGCCCATCGATGCCGCGAGCAATACCACATATTTCCACAGTTTGATTTCACCCTTGGCAGCCTCATAGTGCGCTAGCAAATCGCTACGTTCTAGCATTATGGCGATTTTTCGCTTCAGTTGGCGTTGCCATTTGGCATATGACAGACTTTCATTGATATAAGGCGCCGTGACAAAGCCCAGTAATACAATCTTAGTCAAATTGACATTCAGTTGTTTTTCAACATTTTGAATAACGGCGTAATCATCTTGGGTATCGACTAGCCACACATCCACTTTTTGCTGAAAATGTTTTTCGGTCAGCTGTGACGCTGCCAAGCATTCCACAATTTCAAATCCCCATGAACGAATGGTATCACTAAAGGCGAGCCGTTGCTGATTTTCCTCAGCAACGATAAAAAATCGCAGCGGCGGTGAGTGCTTTGACAGCATGAATGATTGTATCCTTTACATGGTCAGCTTAGTCAGTTTTTGCTTGTTGGGTAAAGCGCGCTAACGTATCTAACAGCATTTGTTCTTGGAATGGTTTACCCATGTATTCATTTACCCCGATACCAAATGCGCGTTCACGGTGTTTTTCACCGGTACGCGATGTAATCATAACAATAGGGATATGCTGGAGTCGTGGGTTATGGCGAATATGGTTGGCGACTTCAAAGCCGTCCATACGTGGCATCTCAATATCCAATACAATGACTTCCGGTAGCATTTCTTGCAGTTTTTCTAGCGCATCAATACCATCCGTTGCCACTTGCGCCTCATAGCCGTTACGTTCCAGTAGGCGCGAGGTGACTTTACGCACGGTTACTGAGTCATCTACAATCAGTACCACGGGTTTGTGCGCTTGTTTGACCGACTTATTGGCTTTTTGCTGCTCGACTTTGGCGATATTGCTGACATTACGCATCAATGCCACCAAGTCAAGAATGAGCATGACCGAACCATCACCCATGATGGTAGCAGCTGAAATTCCGTCGATATGTGAGAGCTGACGACCAAGCGGTTTGACGACCACTTCAATACGAGAGCCTGCAATCATATCCACTTGCAGCGCCATGCGCTGACCTAAGTCAGTACGAATAATAATCACTGGTACACTGCTTGACTGGTGCGCTAGTGCATCCACCGGGTCGCTACCGTACAAAATCTGATTGAGATAGCGCAGACGATAGGCTTGTCCATCGATATTGATGCTATCGGCATTCGTGGTATAAAAATTAGCAATCGCATCGATATTGACCCGCATCACACGTTCAATTTGCACCAATGGTACAGCAAAGTATTTATCCCCTGCCCTAACCATCAAGGCATCAGACACCGCAACTGTCAATGGTAAACGCATAGTAAAGCGTGAGCCTCTGCCACTTTCAGAATCGACAGTGACTACACCACCTAGCTGTTTGACCTCACTTTGTACCACATCCATACCGACACCACGGCCTGAGATTTGTGATACAGATTTGGCGGTGGACAGACCCGCGTTAAAGATATATTGCATGATATCAAGTGTTTTTAGACTGCTATCTTTGGCAGAAATCAAGCCTTGCTCAATCGCTTTTTGGCGTACCGCATTCACATTAATACCGCGCCCATCATCGATTAAGCTGATAACGATTTCACCACCTTCACGCAGCACTTCAAGCGTGATTAAGCCTGTTCTTGATTTACCACTTTCAATACGTTCTTGCGATTTTTCGATACCATGGTCAACGGCGTTACGTAGCATATGCTCAAGCGGTGAGGTAATACGCTCAAGGATATTACGGTCAATTTCACCTTCATCGTTTAGGATTCGCAGTTCAACAGACTTGCCAAGCTCGGTGGCTGTTTGACGGACGACCCGTTGCAGACGTGGCGTGATACGCGAGAATGGCACAGTACGTGAGTCCATCAACCCTTCTTGCAAATCGGACTGGGTGCGTGATAATTGCAGTAGCAAGTTTTCGGTTTCACGGGTTTTATCCAGCATGGTGGTTTTGATGTCTAACAAGTCCGATGCCGATTCCGAGAGCGATTTTGACAGTTGGCTGAGCGCTGAATATTGGTCCATCTCTAACGGGTCAAAGTCATTTTCTAACGCATGCTCATCACCAATTTGTGACAAAATTTGAATCTCAAGCTCAGTTTCCATACGGCGTAGCTGATCTGCCAGACGCTGTACGGTTGCGCCCATCTCTTCGATATTGTTCGATAGACTCGATATACCCATCTCGATTCGTGAGCGGTTAATCGCGGACTCACCTGATAGGTTAATCATGCGCTCCATGGTACTTGCAGCAATCCTAAGCGTCTCAGCATTAAGGCTCGATTGATCTTGCTCAGATTCAAAGTTACCCGTCATCAGCGGCATGACGCTTAGGTCGCGCTGTTTGACTTCTAACGTGTCTTGTCCCAGACTACTGCGATAGATATCAATTTGCTCAATTTGGCTGGCTAAGTTAACATTGGGGATTTCTTTTAAGTTATCAGGTTTTCGCGAGAATTGTTGCAGCGCTGCAACCAACGCCACCGGCGTTTGTGGGTTAAATTTATTTTCTAATACATAAATCGCACTTGCTAACCAGTCATGACACACCGCCAATAGGTTACCAATCATCCGAGTCGCAGGTTTGCGGCGGCTGCCTAGCTCTTCGTAGATGGTTTCCATTTCGTGCGCTAATGTAGCAATCCCTTCTGCACCGACCATTCTTGCGCCACCTTTTATGGTGTGCAATTCACGTTGCAAGGCTTGTAATGCTGCAAGATCACTGTTATTACTACGGAACTCTTGTAAATGCTGGCTGCTGCTATCAATCAGCTCTTTGGCTTCTTCAAGATACACTTTTAAGATATCTTCGTCAGGCTCTTGACCTTTCCAAGTCTCTAAACGACGCTGTTCAAAGTTATTAATAATTTCTTCGATGTAGAGTGGATCATTTTTCGCAAGCGCGCTATCACCCTCTTTGGCAAGTTGTTTTTGCTCTATCGACTCTTCAGGATTGGCTTCAACAATCAGTGGCACCGCAAATACCAAGTCTCGACTTTGTACTGTGCCGGCGATGACCTCATCGATTTGCTGGGCAAAATCTGTGGCTTCAAAAGAGCGACTAAATTGTCGAACTTGCTTGAGCTGTGAGGCAATGGTTTCATGCAGCTTTTGCAGCAATGAAGCAGTATCGGTATCACTAGGTAAAATACCTTTGTCAATGGCGTCATACACTTGCTCACCACGTAGCGCCATCTCGACGATACTCGATACCCCGATTAGCTCTGCACCCCCTTTTAAGATGTGCATATAATTAGCGAGTTCTTTGACAACCGCTAAATTGCTAAGGTTATTGAGCCATTGGTTGTAGTAATTTTGCACATCGGGCTGAATGGTTTGCACTTCATCCAAGAAAATCTGCAATAGTTCATCGTCGGTAGCAACTGGTTGGTACTCGATAGCATCCATTTCAGCTTGGTACTGACTTTTTGCCAATAATTTTCTTAAGCTTTCAATCGCCTCTTCATTGATATTGACGCGCAGTCCTGCTGCAATGGCGTCAAACATATTGATGAGCTGATTGTGTAAGCTCATTAAGCCATCATAAATGTCTTCGTTTTGTGCAAATTGCGGATAATCAGCGAGTTTTTTATAGGCAAACTGTAAGGTACTTGGAATGATAAAATAGCTTAAACCGTCAGTCGCTTGTGCAAGCCTTGACGCTTGCTGTTCAAGCTGCTGGGCATAGGCAATAACTTGTTCACTCTCACCAGCAAACTTAGCCTGTGCTTGCTGATCGGCATCGAGTAAGTCATCAATCCCAAGCGCTATCAAGTCTTTGACCGTCAGTTTTGTGCTTTCATAAGATTCGGCATTGGCATCTGTTAGCCGTTCAATCAAGTCGGCAACAATGTCAGTGTTATCTTCCACCACCGTCACATCATGATGGATTTTATGCTCATCAATGTAGGTTTGCAGTAGATCTTTGGCCTCTTGCAAGGTCAATAACTGGCTAGCAGTAAGCGGCATTTCATTATGTAATAAGTCGCCCAGTGCTTCTTCTACCGCCGCGCTTAAGCGATAAACATTGTTGAGTTCAATCAGCGCAGCGCCACCACGCAAGGTATGGAATGCACGTAATATGGCATCAGGCACATGCGTTGCAGGTTCACCCAAATGGTGGGTGATAAAGTTATCAATATCGACCAATAACTCGTCTGCTTCTTCAATAAATACGTCATCAGCGACATCCATTTCACTACTGATGTCACTAACATTCTGTGGCGCTTGAGTTTGGGCGTTAGCGTGACCAGACGAAAGCGCCGCATCTGTGTGTGGCGCACTTGGCGAAGCTGCTACTTGTCCCCCAAAGACGGATAAGGCTTGATGGTAGCTAAAGCTGTCGCCATGTTTTTTGGCATAGCTATTAGCAACGGCTTGCCATAATTGAATCACGGCGGGATAGTCTGTACGATTTTGGGCAAAAATCGTGATGAGCCCAGCAAATGCGTCAATGACATCACTAACTAGACGTAAAACCCCCTCATCAACCGCTATGGTATGATCAAGCACGCGATTGAGCATGTTTTCAATCGACCAAGCAAGCTCCCCTAGCTGATTGGCGCCAACCATGCGACCTGAGCCTTTTAAAGTATGAAAACCTCGGCGAATTTCTTTTAAGGTATCAAAATCATTGGGCTTAGCTTGCCAAGCTTGGTTAAGCGGTGCAATTGTCTCAATCACTTCATTGGCTTCTTCGATATAAATTTCTTGAATATCGGGATCGCTGACCGCATCTGTGACCGTCGTTAGCTGCTCATATTCGCGAGCCACCACCTCAGGTAAGGCATGAATATCCCCTGTGGTTGATGGCGCAGTGTCGCTGGCAACTTCATTGCCTTGAGCCATATTAATATTATTACTGTCTTCAGCTAGATTAGTACTGACTGGTACAAGGCTATCTAAGCCATTGGTTTCTGGCAGACCTGTATTAATCGGCTGCTGCTGTAATAGATTAGTCGCTTGCAATACGGTAACCGCAGGGTCAATACTTGGCGCCCGCTGCTGCTGAAAATCTTCAACCAGTGTCGGCAGTTTACGATGAGTATCTTTGATAAAGCCAACTAACGCATCACTAACCGCTAAAGTGCCATCTAGCACACGGTTGAGCATGTTTTCTACTGCCCAACACATCTCACCAATTTGATGAGCGCCGACCATACGACCTGAGCCTTTTAAAGTATGAAAACCTCGGCGGATATCTTTGAGCGCCACTAATTCATGGGTATCCACTTCCCATACAGGAATTTGCTCACCCAACTCAGCGAGGACTTCTTGCGCTTCTTCAATGAAAATATCTCGGATATCTTCATCCATACTATAGTCATCATCTTTGAGGGCTTGCCTCGCCGCCGCCAGCGCTTGCGATTCTTGCACGCCAGTCGTTTGCATCATAGGCGTTTGCGCGGCAGGTATTAGCGTGATAGTCGCTTCTGCAGCAGTAGCTAGCACTTGTGCTGGTAATTCAATATCACTAGCAATACGTTCGCCTTCATCATCGTAAATCACCGTATCTCTGCTAAAGTGCTTGGTGGGTGCTATCACTTCAGCGGCGGTTAATGGCGTTTCGATTAAACGATTAAGCAATAAGTTGGCGCGGTTAAGCTGAGTTTGGGTTTCATCCAAAAATTCTTCATTGACAGACTGATTGGATAAATAATCCAAAAATAGCTCAAAGCGGGCAATCATGTCGGCGATGGCATCACTGGCTTCCCAGCTTAAGACGTGTACCGAATTTTTATGGATACGGCTAAATAATAAGCGAATTTGTTCGACCAATTCTTTGGGACGTGTTAAGCCTAATGCCCCAAAAACTTGAATGGTGGCAATCAATTCTTCATTGACTGTTAACTTATTTAAATCACGGGTTTGGATATATTGATTAAACGACCGCTTGATATTTTCAACATGCACGCGCGTTTGCCGCACCGCTTCATTTTGCGGATTGCTGGCATAGGCAAAATGCTGTAAGCCAATTTGGCTATCAAGGGTTTCAACCGTTGACAGCAACTGGCTATAAAAATCTTGCAGCTGGCGTTCTACCTGCCAGCTGAGTGATGACGCCATAAAGGTATCTTGCGTCATCAAGCGCACGTCATCGATAATTTGCGCCATTTGGTTTTCATAAAATACCCAACCGCGATTTGCCAAACTATTTTTGACCGATTCAAGCATCGGCAAAATGGTGAGCGGCTCATGCACTTGATAAATAATTTTTTCAAGTTTTTCTAATACTTGACTAAATAGATTATCAAGCGTATCACTACTATTGATATCCAAGCTTGATAGTAGGGCTTTAGCGTCATGCGATTTGTAGGTTAACGCATTGAGCGCCAATAACACATCAACTGCTAAACGAGATGCCGTAATATCAGGGGTGAGAGTCAAATCATGCGTCAGCACCAATGACAGACTGTTTAATAGCGAAGCATAAGCGGTTGGCGCAGGCTGCTCATTGAGGGTTAAATTATTGCACCACACTGCGACCAACTGCCAAAATTGACGCCAAGCAGGATTGATGGCAGCCTGGGATAAATAGCCAGCAACCTTGGTCAGCCCATCTAAATGTTTACTGTCGTTGGTCGCGTTTTGTAGTAGTTGCAAACTGGTATAACGCCAGACTTTGAGTAACTCAGCGGCTTGGGCACTGTCCCATGGGTGTTTGATGTCTGGCGTGGGTAATTGGCTTAAAAATAATAAAGTATTGTCTGCAGCAGGTTGGATGGGCTCATAAGATGACGCTATGCCAAGCAATTGCTCAAAATAAGCGATTCGGTCATTAACCCAGTCAGTATGAATCTGCTGTTTAGCTTGTACTTGTTCAATATCAAATTGCAGCAATCTCACCGCATGGCTGATTTGACTAAAATACTGCGGGGATAAAGTCTCTTGCTGAATGGCGATAGTGGTTTTATCAAGCGTTTTTGCCAGTTTTGATAAGGCTGGCTGATTGGCAAGCGCGAGTGCACCGGTGATTTGGTGCAAATGTTGACCGATTAACTGCCACGCTGGCTGCGCGTCATGTCGTTGTAGCAACTGGTTAAGTTCACCAAATACGTCTTTTAAAACCGGCATCAACCAGTCTAAGGCGATCAAATCACGTTGTTTACTCATACCATATTCCTAGGACAACGACTGTCAAAAACGATGACGATTTTTCTCGATTTTAAGTTAGCTGTAACGCAGTCGTTTATTAATTTCTTATATCACTTAAAATAACTTACCAACTGTCTGGCGTCAACTCAGGTTGATAGCTTTTATAAACTTCAATATTGACTTCACTCATTAGCGCTCAATATTTGCCACTGCTTTGAGCCAATCCGGAGCAACCGTTTTGCAATAGCCATTGATTGTCGGTACGGCAATTTGCTGTAAATCTGGATCACTAAACACCAGACTTTCACCTGAGCCTAATAACAAAACACCATCATCCGCCAAATAACGGGCTAAATAACGCACGATGTCACGCTGCTCAAATTGCCGAAAATAAATTAACACATTGTTGCAGACAATCAGTTGGCATTGACCTGCCTCTAAAGGAATCGATTGCTGAGCATCTACCAAATTTTTGCTAAAAAACTGCAATTGCGATTTTATTTTAGGGATTAGCGCAAATTTATCCCTGCCAACGTCTTTAAGGTAGTGATGATACACAGCAGGAATAAACGGTTTTTGCGCATTGTCATACTCGCCAAGGGTCGCATCAATCAATGATTGCTGGTGAAAATCTGAACCAAACACCTGATAAACTTGCATCCCATCCAAGGCATTTTCTAGACATAACGCAATCGTGACTGCTTCCTGCCCTGTCGAACACCCCACACTCCACGCTGTGAAACTACGTTCTTGGTTTTGAGGCTGCACATGCCATGCGTTGGCAACTGCTTCAGCAAACGCAAAAGTGGGTAAATGCCGAAAAAACTGGGTTCTAGGAATCAATATATCATCGATTAGCTGATGATAGATAGTAGCATCCTGCACAATTGTCTGTAATAACGCCGTACTGTCAAGCGCATTGCGCCGCATATGCCGCTCAATGATACCTTTTACCCAGTTGTTCTGAGACTTAGGTAGGATAAAACCCACTTGGTGTTCAACATAGTTGAGCCACAGTGACAATGCTTGCTCAGATAGATAGTATTGTTGCATAAACGTTATTTAGTCTTACCTCTACCCTAGTTGTTATCGGTGAATAACTTATTATCGGTACGTGACTTGGCATTAAAAAATCTCAATCAATGATTAAAACAACCGCGTCCAACTCCTCATCTAACACTCATACCCTTGTTTTATAATTCTATCTAACAGTCATAAAAAGAAAGGTGGTAAAAACCACCCTTTATTTTTAGCTAACTGTTGATTACTAAGCCTAATTAAGCATTAGCCATTAAGCGCTTGCTAAAGCATCATCTGGCAATTTAAAGCCCGATACTGATTCTTGAAGCGCCGCCGCCATTTCATTAAGCTGACCGATTGAACGAGCGGCCGCCATGGTACCTGAGGTGGTTTGCGAGGTAATATCTTGAATGACGTTCATGGTATTTGAAATATGACCCGCTGAGGCTGCCTGCTGACGCGCCGCATTCGAGATACTTTGAATCAATGATGCCAAATTGTTAGATACAGTTTGTACTTCTTCAAGCGCCTCACCCGCATCTTTTGCAAGTTTTGCACCGCGTACAACTTCTGCCGTGGTTGATTCCATCGACATCACGGCTTCGTTCGTATCTGCCTGAATGGTTTTAACCAGTGTTTCAATCTGTTTGGTCGCTGTGGCTGAACGCTCTGCTAGGCGCTGAACCTCGTCAGCAACAACCGCAAAACCACGCCCTGCTTCACCTGCCATCGATGCCTGAATCGCCGCATTCAAAGCAAGGATGTTGGTTTGGTCAGCAATGTCATTAATCAGTCCAACGATATCGCCAATCTCTTGCGATGATTCACCGAGGCGCTTAATACGTTTTGAAGTTTCTTGAATCTGGTCACGAATAGTATTCATACCATCAATAGTACGTTGCACCACTTCTGCCCCGTTATAGGCAATCGCAACCGAACGGTCCGCAACCGCAGCAGATTCGGCGGCATTTGACGATACTTGGTCAATCGACACCGCCATCTCATTAATCGCTGCAGAGGCTCCTGCAATCTCTTGCGCTTGGCTTTCAGAGGCTTCAGCAAGTTCAACTGCCGTTGCCTGTGTTTGGTCAGATGCGCGTGCGACCCGCTCTGCGGTGACGTTAATCGCAGAAACCAGTTGACGCAATTGGTCAATCGCAAAGTTAACCGAGTCTGCAATTGCCCCTGTAAAGTCTTCTGAGACTGTCGCGTTCACGGTCAAGTCACCTTCCGCTAAGTCGCCTAACTCATCAAGCAAACGCAAAATCGCCATTTGGTTGCGTTCGTTTTCTTCTTGGATTTTGCGGGCACGCTCAGATTCAACCTCCATCTCATGACGTTGACGCAGCGTTTCACGCTCACCTTCTGCCTTCTCTCGATAGGTTTTAGCATTAAGCTGGCGGGTCAAAAAGTAAATCGCTCCAATGACGCCTATTACAATCAAAATAGAGGGCAACCAAATCGTCAAAAAACTATTGGCAACACTATTATCTTGACGTACCAAAATCAGCAATTGGTAAAGTTGATAAATAAACGCCAACGCAGCCCCGCCACCACAGATACTTGCCCAAAAAATCCAGTTGGTTGAGCGCCCCCTATCCATACGATAATTACTGTTGACAGGCCCAACCGCGACAGGGGAATTGGTATTGGTACTTAGGGTCGAAGTTTTAGTATCCATGATACGGTAATCCCTCAATTATTTTAATGAGTTAGAAAATTAGGTTATAACGCTGCTTCTAAATAACGCGTGTCTTGCGCCAATAAGCTTGGCATAAACACATACCAAATCTGCTCGTTTTGTTTAAACTGACCATGCGTATACTGAGCGAGCGGTGAATCATTCGGCATTTCGATAGGCTGATATTGCCCTTGACTAAAGGTTTGGATACCCAATATCTCATCGACTTGTAAGCCACTAAAGAGCTTGGGTTGATCAATCACCAAAATCTTTTGATTGGCGGATTGGTAGTTTGAGCTTGGTGGAGGTAAACCTAAAAAGTTCGACAAATTGGTAATCGGTAATAACCGTCCCCGAACATTGGCAATCCCTAATAGCCAAGGTTTTGATAAAGGCACTGAGGTATAAGCAGGCAAAGATAGCACCTCAGCCACATCGCCGAGTGGGGCTACCAAGTGGTAACCACCGAGCGAAAACGCAACCCCTAACCACTGGGTTTTTTGGTCAAAGTGAGCACCTTTTTGTCGTTTGATACCGCGGTCAGCGAGTCGTAAAAGCTCAATAAAGCCATTTGAGGACACGAAACCTACTCCATCACGGAACGGATTACAGTGATTAATGCTTCTTCTGTAATCGGCTTACTTAGATAATCTCGTGCGCCTTGGCGCTTGCCCCATACCCGGTCAGTTTCTTGATTTTTAGTACTGATGATGACAACAGGGATATGACTGGTTTTTGGGTCACGGGTAAGTTTGCGGGTTGCTTGAAAGCCGTTCATCTCTGGCATGACCACATCCATCAAAATCACGTCTGGGAAAAACTCATTGGCTTTTTGAATCCCATCATCGCCTGTATGCGCTTCAATGACTTCGTACTGATGACGGGTCAAAATATCCCGAAATTTTGCCATTTCTGATGGTGAATCATCAACTACTAAGATTTTGGCCATAGACTTACCCTTTTACCTGCTGATTGATTATATTAATCGCTTTATATTTTGCTGTTTTGTGTGTCTGTACTCATGACAGCACAACTTTAAACACGTATCCCAAATCTATGCCCGTCTAGGTTGCAATCTGCGCTTTTATGTTAGTCATCTCTAGTTTGGTCGTAGCTAGTGATTGTAAACTTTAAGTATTAACAACAGTGGTACTGGCATGTTGTTAATCTTCAACACAGCGTATTAAGATGCAGGACGATGACGTTCAATGGCGTCAAATAGCTCTTCTTTACTAAATGGTTTGGTCAAGTACTCATCTGAGCCGACAATACGACCGCGCGCTTTATCAAACAAGCCATCTTTTGATGACAGCATAATCACCGGCTTGGCAGCAAAATCTGCGTTGTTTTTGATCAGTGAACAAGTCTGATAACCGTCGAGGCGTGGCATCATGATATCGACAAAAATCAAATCTGGGTTAGTATCCGCAATTTTTGCCAACGCATCAAAGCCATCAACCGCAGTAATCACTTCACAGCCTGCTTTGGCAAGTAAAGTCTCTGCAGTACGACGAATGGTTTTTGAATCGTCAATAATCATGACTTTTAAGCCTTCAAAATTTGCATCCATAATATTTTCCTAATCGTTGTTTCGCTATGATTTTGCTACCCACTGTCCTGTCCTATAGCGATTGCTCAAAACTTTAAGTTATAGGCGTTGGGGCAGGTATCAAATGGTGCCATCAACGCTCAAAAGTCACTGGTACAATTTTTGACAATCAAACGAAGCTATTGTAAATAATTTTTATAAGATATAACAAATATTTCAGATGGATAGTTAAAAACCAACTGTATGGTAATTATTGTTAAAATACTACCATACTTTTTTGCTACAAAGTATGCTTAAATCGATGCACTTACCGTTCATTTTTAACATCCTGATGACCATTCGAGTTTGATCTGGTGACTGCTTTGGTAGATTGCCCATAGAGCCATGGTAATATACAGGTATTACCTGATGATAGAAACATGTTGAAATAAGCTTAGAAAAACGCATTGTACTGATTATTTCTACATCATTTTATATTTTTTTAAGTTGATTGTTTGCGCTGAGGACGTCTCGTTCATGATAACACCAAAGTTTATGACCAAAGTTCTACCATTAAGCCTAGCTGTGGCTAGCACTGTTATGAGTTTGAGTGGCTGCCAAAAACAGCAAAACGATAGCAAAAGCCCGTTGTCAACCCAAAACACTCAAGTCACCACCGCGTCAGCCACCACGCAAATCGCCAATAACGAGATTCAGCTATTAGCCGCTGATGTCATCACCGCCAAAGCAGACCGTTTTGAACCGAGTGTCACCGTGACAGGAACGCTGCAGCCTTCGGACCACACAGTGGTGCAATCAACCGTGAATGCGCAAGTGCAGCAAGTGCTTGCTGATGTGGGTAAAACGGTGGCAAAAGGTGAGCCACTGGTACGACTTGATATCAGTGATAGTAAAAACCAACTCGCTCAAGCGCAAGCCGATGTTGCCGCCGCCCAAGCACAAGCCATCGTCGCCAATAAACTTGCTGAGCGCAACAAAATTTTGCTCGAGCAAGGCTTTGTCTCACAAATAGAGTATGAGCGCAGTGTGGCAGACAGCATTGCCCAGCGTGAATCCATCAAAGCCAAACAAGCCCAATTAAGTAGCTCACAAAAAATGTTTGGCGATACCACGATTTATGCGCCTACCACGGGCATTGTCAGCAGTCGCAGCGTCAATGTTGGACAGGTAGTCACGCAAAACCAAGCCTTGATGGAAATCATTGACCCCAATAAACTTGAGTTTGCCGCCAATGTTCCTAGCGAAGCACAAACACAGCTACAACTGGGTCAACAAGTGCCTTTTACTATTAGTAATCAAACCAATCAGTACATTGGACAAATTAGCCGCATTTCACCCCAAGTCGATGCCGCCACTCGCCAGCTGACGATTTATATCGCGGTTAAGCCTTCTCAGCGTAATCGTGGACTTCGCCCGGGCATGTATGCCACAGGCAAGCTTAATTATGGGGTTGCACAAGTTGGGGTATTGGTGCCGATGTCAGCGGTAATGCTTGAGTCAAAAGCCTTGGATTCTAACGCCAAAGATACGGCTAAAGGCGCAGCCAATCAACCCACCGACCAATCCGCCACAAGTCCAACCTTAGAAACAGGCACGATTTTGGTGGTCAGTAAAGACAATGTGATTACCAAACAGCCTATTAAGGTACTCAAACACCTTGACGATACCAGTCAGTATTTAATTACTGGCATCGAGCCTAACACCACGGTGATTGTAGCAAATCTCAATGCCAATGATGTGGGTAAAAAAGTCGTGCTCAAATAGCTTACTGATAGTGTTTCATTCAATCATTTTATATTGTTAAAAATTTTGGTATTAGGAATTTGCTATGTGGCTTACCCGCGTCAGTATCAACAATCCTGTGTTTGCCGCCATGGTCATGCTCGCGCTGATGGTCATTGGACTACTAGCAACTTTTCGCATGAAAGTTGAGGAATTTCCTAATATTGAATTTCCTTTTGTGGTGGTCAATACCGTTTATAGTGGCGCTTCGCCTGAAGTCATCGAAACCGACATTACCAAAAAAATTGAAGACCAAGTCAATACCATCGCCGGTGTCAAAGAAGTGACCTCCATCACCCAACAAGGCCTCTCACAAGTCATCGTGCAGTTTGATTTAAATATCCCGTCCGATGTTGCCGCGCAAAATGTGCGTGATAAATTGGCACTGGTGACCCCCACCTTTCGAGATGAAGTCACCACGCCTATCGTTGCGCAGTACAATCCTGCCGACGCACCTGTGGTGTCTGTCACGTTTCGCTCTGACAACATGTCGCTTCGGGAATTATCCACTTATTTAGACAACACGGTCAAAAAACAGCTACAAATCGTCACAGGGGTGGGTCGTGTCGATATCTTGGGGGGTCGTCAGCGTCAAATCCGTGTGCTACTCAATCCCACCCAAATGAATGCCTATAAAGTCTCAGTCAATCAAATTAGCAATGCACTACGCTCAGAAAACGTCGAATTACCTGTCGGTACTATCAATAATCAAAACCAAGAAATGGTGATTCAAGTCAACGGGTTGGTCAAAACACCCAATGAGTTTAACCAAATCATTGTCGCCCAAAATCGTTCAAGCACGGGTGCTATCGTGCCTGTGTACTTATCGCAAGTTGCCCAAGTCGTTGATGGGCAAGCCGAGGCTGAGTCAGCGTCGCTACAAAATGGTCAACCTGCGGTGGCAATGGATATTATCAAAATGTCGGATGCCAATGTGATTGATGTGGTTGATAAAACCCAACAGCGTCTGGCAGAAATCCAAGCCACCCTACCCCCAGGTGTCACCATGACGGTGGTCGCTGATAGCTCCAAAAGTATTCGCGGCTCGTTAAATAATGTGGTACGCACCTTGATTGAAGGGGCGATATTGGCGGTGTTTATTGTTTGGTTGTTCTTAGGGTCGTGGCGTTCGACCATCATCACAGGATTGACGCTGCCCATTTCGCTGCTCGGTACTTTAGCGGCGATTTGGACGTTCGGTTTTTCCATCAACATGATGACCCTGCTGGCGCTGGCATTATGTATCGGACTGCTGATTGATGATGCGATTGTGGTGCGGGAAAATATCGTGCGCCATGTGGGTATGGGCAAACATCACCGCCAAGCGGCGCTTGATGGCACCCAAGAAATCGGGCTTGCCGTGCTAGCGACGACGCTGGTGATTGTGGCGGTATTTTTACCCGTGGCTTTTATGGGCGGGATTATCGGACGCTTTTTTTATCAGTTTGGTGTGACCGTTTCCACCGCTGTGTTGCTGTCGTTATTTGTTAGCTTCACACTTGACCCGATGTTGTCTTCGATTTGGCCAGACCCAGATGCCGCGCACCAACATGACCGACTCAATGCGCGGGTATCGTTTCGCAAACGACCGATTGCGTGGCTATTAGCGGGGTTTCAGCGCCTGTTGGATCGATTGACCAATCTATACAGCCATATTCTTGCATGGAGTTTACGCCATCGTTTGATGACTGTGCTGATTGCAATTGCTTCGCTGGTTGCCGCGTTTTTTGCCGTGGGGTTGGTGGGCAAAGAGTTTGTCCCGCAAGCGGATATGAATGAAATCAAAGTCAAATTTGAAACCCCCGTCAATGCCAATATTGACTACACCCAGCAAAAAGCAGCACAAGTCAACGCGGTATTACAAAGTTTTCCTGAGGTTACCAATACTTATGCCACGGTTAATGCGATGTCCTATAGCGGTAACAATCGGGTACAAGTGAATGTATCGTTAGTACCTAAAGATGAGCGCACGCGCGGAATAGATGCCTTAAACCGTGCCATGCGTGAGCAATTGCAGCAGGTAGGCGGTATTAAAGTCACCTCAGTGGCAGCCGCTGCCATGGCAGTCAGTGGTGGTCTTAAGCCGATTATGATATCCATCAAAGGCAATGATTTAAATGAGCTGCAACGTTTATCCAATGAATTTATGCAAAAACTCTCAAACGTCAATGGCTTGGTAGATTTGGAAAGCACCCTTAAACAGCCCAAATCAATGGTCAATGTCACCATCAACCGAGAAGCAGCAAATGATGCCGGTCTCTCGATTGGGCAAATCGGACAAGCATTACGACCGCTGCTAGCCGGTGACAATGTGAGCACTTTTAAAGATGACAACGGCAACAATATCGATGTCAACGTGCGCTTAAATGACGACAACCGCCAGACTATCTCGCAACTACAATCCATGTACTTGTCATCAAGCCGTGTGGATCAAAATGGTCAGCCAGTGCTAGTGCCGCTATCGCAAGTGGCGAATTTTAGTGAAACCTTGGGTGCCCCACAAATCAACCGCCGTTCGCTGTTTCGTGAGGTAGTAGTCCAAGCCAACACGGATGGCAGACCGGCAGGTGATATCGGCGCGGATATCACCAAAATCCAAAACGAAATGAAACTGCCACCCGGTTACAGCTTTGCGGTACAAGGCTCTAACAAGGACATGGCCGAATCCATTGGCTACGCCACAACCGCACTTGGACTGGCAATTGTGTTTATCTATATGTTATTAGGGTCACAGTTTAATAGCTTTTTATACCCTGTGGCGATTATGGCATCGCTGCCATTATCACTGATTGGGGTGTTCTTTGCGTTATTTTTATTCGGCTCTAGTCTTAATATATTTTCTATCATCGGCATTATCATGCTAATGGGATTGGTATGTAAAAATGCGATTTTGCTCATTGATTTTATTAAAGAGTCTTTATCAAACGGTTTGAGCCGTACTGAAGCTATTATGCTGGCAGGGCAAACGCGCCTGCGCCCCATTTTGATGACTACCGCTGCCATGGTGATGGGGATGATACCGCTGGCACTTGGCATTGGTGAAGGGTCAGAGCAACAAGCACCGATGGCACACGCCATTATTGGCGGGGTGATTACTTCAACCTTATTGACCTTGATTGTGGTGCCGGTGATTTATACCTATTTAGATGACGGCAAACAGCGGTTTTTTCGATTATTTGCTAAAAAGAAAGCAAAGACCCTTGGGATAGAGCGCCACGACTCACTTTAAGCAATAATTCATTACAATTTTATACAGTGTAAAGAAACTTAAGAATGAGTAGCTCAGTACAATTTTAAATTGGGCTATGCATTAATTGGATTAATTGGGCTGTGTGATTGATAGCTGTATGATTGGCAGCTAAGAAGTTTTATAAATCTGTGTAAGACACTATCATATTGGCAGTCTATTGCTTTATGATAATAGTATCTTGCTTTATGATAATAGGCTCTTGATTGATGATAGAAATCTGGCTTTGATGAGCAAAAGCAATAATAACAACTGATTTATTTTTAGAGAATTTTTGGAGTTGGTAATGGAAGATAATAATAGTGGTACTAAAACCGTACTATTGATTGAGGATGATCCAGATTTAGCCGAGTTGATTAGCGAATATTTAGGCATGAACTATTATGAGGTTCAGCATGCGCCAACCGCAACAGCAGGGCTAGAGACACTATTTAATCCTGCAAAATCCATTGATTTGGTGATTTTAGATTTGATGTTGCCGGATATGGATGGTATGCAAGTGTGTCAACGTATTCGTCAGCACAAAGATAGCCGTCTGGCGCAAACGGCGATTATCATGCTCACTGCCAAAGGTGACACTACTGATCGTGTACTGGGTCTTGAGATGGGCGCGGATGATTATGTCTCAAAACCATTTGAGCCACGTGAACTATTGGCGCGTATCCGTGCGGTCATGCGCCGGCATGACCTGCCGCTTCACCAGCAAAAGGAAGATAACTTAGTATTTGGTCGCTTAAAGGTTTATCCAGACAGCCATGAAGTAACGATTGATGATGAGCCGGTGCGTTTGACCACCCACCAGTTTCAATTATTACATTACTTTGCTACCCACTCTGGTAAAGTACTGAGCCGTGAACAGCTGTGGCATGCAATGCCCAACGATGACAGCAGTGATAACATTGACCGTGCCATTGATGTGCATATTTCACGTCTGCGCGCGCTGATTGAAGATAATCCTCGTCAGCCAAAACGCATTATCACGGTGCGCGGTGTCGGCTATCAGTTTGCCACTGACCAAGTGTAAGAGTGTAAGATTGCTTGACAAATTTAACACGCAAAAGGTCATTATCCTTGGTTATTTATGCTAGCAAAGCTATTATAATAGCCTGTGATGACCCACGATTTTTGGATTCTGTGTGCGATTGAGCGGCATAAAATTTAACAGTGTATTTAGCAAGTTATTTGCCAGCGTTATGCTGGCATTGGTCATTTTTGCTGGGGCAATGGTAGTTTTAAGCCACCTAGTACACGATACTTCTGCCAATACCCGCCACCAAGTCATTGCCAGCCAAGTCACCCAACAGCTAGACCCGCTACTAGTTGAGCTGCGCACGGCACAGAACCAACAAAAAAATCTCGAAACCCGTTATCTACTTGCCCTCGTACGCCGTAGTTTTAATATCTATAGCGATTCACTCAACGCCAAATTTGGTCTATACGATGGCAAAAGTGGCGAAGCAATTATGATTATGCGTGGGTTGCCTGCCACCTTACCGCCAAACCCGCCATTTTTTTTATCCTTGTTTCCTAGAGATGATCCAAAACACCCGACCGAAATTCAAGTCAATAGTCAATCGGGTTATGTGCTGTTATACCAATCAAAACTTAGTAACCGCCGTGCGATTTCGCCCGCGATTAATTTATTGACAGGTACCTTGCTACTGCTGCTCATCATGTCGGGCATGTTATGGATGATTGCGCGCACCATGACATGGCGTATCAATCAGCTAAGTCGGCAAATCACCCAACTGGGTGATGGCGATTTCTCTGCCCGTGTCACGCCCGTGGGCAACGATGAAATTACCATTTTGGCACGCGGTTTTAACCAAACCGCGGAGCGTATCGAAACCTTGATGAATGCCAATAAACTGCTGTTAGCTCATGCCTCACATGAGATTCGTACACCGATTACCCGTATTCGTCTACAAGTTGAAATGATGACCATGCTGGCGAGTCAGTTTGACAAAACGATACAAGATAAAGTACAAAAACGTGCCGATGCCATCAACCGTGATTTAACAGGTCTTAATGATTTGGTGGAAAGTATTTTGCTGGTCAGTCGTATGGATGCCGGTCATGCGATAGAAAAAGTAGAAGACGTCGATTTATATGAGTTAATTAAAAACGAGATTCAGCACTACCCACAAGCTAGCTTTACGGGTGGTCATATTATCATCCAAGGGCAAGCCAAACTTCTCACCCACCTCGTGCGTAATTTGCTCGACAATGCCCATCTTCATGGCGTCCCACCTGTGAGCGTACAGCTGTATGCCATTGATGATGCGGGTAATCAACTGGCAATTGATGCCCCACCTACCATTCAAGAGAGTATAAAAGATACCGATACTCAAAAAAATACCGATGCTCAAAAAGATAAAGTGGCTTTGCCCGCCCCTATAAAAAATACCACCAGTGACCCCACAAACGGCACTGACATCACCTTTGATACTACGATGTCAGCGACCACTATACCCCCAGCAACAAACACAACAACGGTCACAGTAGATAGCGAAGCAACTTCGAGCAAACTGGCTAACAAACCAAAAAATAAATCGTCTATTTTTTCCCGTAAAAAATCTGACGTTGTACACCTGCCAGAATTTCATCAGGTGTGTATTGCGGTTATCGACCAAGGTACAGGCATTCCTGAGGACAAACGCACCGATATTTTCAGTCCATTTGTACGGCTACAACAAGAGAAAAAAGGCTCAGGGCTCGGGCTATCTTTAGTCGCGCAGATTGTCAAAGCCCATAGCGGTCGTATTATCACCGACACAGTGCATGGTCATACCCGCTTTTTGGTCACATTACCTATCACCCAATCGTAATCGCTTTTATCTCTGCCTATAGTTTTGTCACAATTTTTTTCGGTTTTCTCCTCTATTATTTAATTAAACA
Organism: Moraxella sp. CTOTU49097; assembly: GCF_032064105.1. NCBI lineage: Bacteria > Pseudomonadati > Pseudomonadota > Gammaproteobacteria > Moraxellales > Moraxellaceae > Moraxella > Moraxella sp. CTOTU49097. Next base: position 197,881 of record NZ_DAMBOA010000002.1, read on the forward strand.
TACCATTCGGCATTTATTTATTCATTAAAGCGACTAAACGCTGACGACGAGCTGTGCTAAAATTACCTTCTTTTAGCCACTGCAAAATTTTTTATTATCATGATTACCATTGATAACGTTACCAAACGCTTCCAAACCCAAGATGGCAACTGGTTTACTGCGGTAGAACCGACATCGCTCACAATCCAACAAGGCGAGATTTTTGGCTTGATGGGTTATTCTGGCGCGGGCAAATCCACCTTGCTACGCTTGATTAATTTACTTGAACGCCCAGATAGCGGCACGGTCACCATTGATGGCAAGGAGCTGACCTCGCTATCCACCCACGATTTGCGCCATGCCCGTCAAAATATCGGGATGATTTTTCAGCAGTTTAATCTGATGGCAAATCGCACGGTGGCACAAAACATTGCCTTTGCCCTAGAGATTGCAGGGTGGGAAAAAGCAGCCATCATGCCGCGGGTGATGGAATGCCTTGAAATTGTCGATTTGGTCAATCGCGCCAACCACTATCCTGCCCAGCTCTCTGGTGGTCAAAAACAGCGGGCAGGTATCGCACGCGCGTTAGCACCCAAGCCTCATGTAATGCTCGCCGATGAGCCTACCTCTGCGCTCGACCCTGCGACCACCAAATCGGTGTTAGCCTGTCTCAAGGATATTAATGACAAGTTTAACGTCACTATCGTGATTGTGACCCATGAAATGTCCGTGATTCGCAAGCTGTGTAACCGCGTTGCCCTGCTTGATAAAGGCAAATTGTTGGAAGTTGCTGACGTACATTCGGGGCAAATTCATGCCACCACACCGATTGGGCAACTGCTGATTAGTGATGATTAACGGCGCAAAAACATCGTTGATGACTGGATAATCTTTTAAGTTTTAAATTGAATCGTTGGGTAATTTCATGGCAAATACATTAACTTGGCAAAGCGCGGTTGATAATCTTTTGGGGATGAAGGCAGAAATTTGGCAAGCGTTTTGGGAAACGCTGATTATGGTGGGTATCTCAACGGTTGCGTCAGTCATCTTTGGTACATTGCTCGGCGTCGCGCTATTTTTGACCAGTAAAAATCAGCTCGCCGACAACAAATCGCTGTATGCAGGACTTGGCAACTTTACCAATATCATGCGTGCTTTTCCGTTTGTGATTTTGATGATTGTGATTATTCCTGTCACTCGCCTCATTGTCGGTACCACCATTGGTCCAATCGCGGCATCGCTTGCTTTGAGTGTCGCCGGTATCTTCTACTTTGCTAGGCTCGTTGAGCAAAATCTGCGTGATGTGCCAAAAGGTATCATCGAAGCGGCGTTATCGATGGGTGCAAGTACAGGGACAATTATTCGTAACGTGTTATTGGTCGAGTCACGCTCAAGTTTGATTTTAAGTATTACTACCTTGATGATTAGTTTACTCTCTTACAGTGCGGCAGCGGGTATGATTGGCGGTGGCGGTCTTGGTGATTTGGCGATTCGCTATGGTTATAACCGCTATCAAAATGACGTGATGATTTTTATGGTGATTTTATTGGTGGTGATGGTGATTATCATCCAATCAGTCGGTAATATTTTGGCGCACCGTCTGGATAAACGTTAATTTTAGCTGATGGCTGTTTAAAAAATTGTTATTGATGGTTTTTCTAGGAATTATGAAAAAATTTCATATCCATAGGTTAACTCTCAATAACATTTTTTTTATGAGTATGTTAAGGTAAGCTGATTGTTTTGTCCGTTTATTTTTTCATTTTTGGAGGAAGGTATGAAATTAACGCATTTATCAAGCCACATCGCGCAGCTATTAGCAACTGTAGGGGTGGCAGGGATTGCCCTAGTCGGTTGTAGCAAACCTGAAAGCAAAACCGAAACCACAGCACAAGCCAGCACCACCACAACTACAACCACGACCACCGCAAGCTCAACGACTACCACGGCAGCGGCAAGCACCGGTATCGACCCGAACAAATCTGAAATTGTGATTGGTACTACTGTGGGCGACTTTGGTGACATGGTCAAAAACTCTGTCAAACCGCAGTTAGAAAAACAAGGCTATAAAGTCAGATTGGTTGAATTCTCTGACTATGTGCGCCCAAATAAAGCCTTAGCCGATGGCGATATTGATATCAACGTGTTCCAACACAAACCTTATCTCGATACCTTCAAAAAAGACAACAACCTAGATATCGTTGAAGTCTTCCAAGTGCCTACTGCACCGCTTGGCATCTATCCAGGTAAATTAAATGACCTAAAACAAGTCAAAGACGGTACCACCGTGGCTGTACCGAACGATCCAAGCAACTTTGCACGCGCGCTGGTAATGCTCAACGAACTGGGCTGGGTAAAACTTAAAGCCAATATCGACCCACTGACCGCATCAAAAAATGATATCGCAGAAAACCTAAAAAATATCAAATTGGTAGAGCTAGAAGCCGCACAATTACCACGTGCACGTTCTGACGTTGACTTTGCAGTCATCAATGGTAACTATGCAACCAGCTCAGGTATCAAGTTGACTGAAGCGCTGTTCCAAGAGCCAAGCTATGCGTATGTCAACTGGTCAGCGATTCGCACCAAAGACAAAGACACACAATGGGTAAAAGACGTGACCAATGCGTATAATTCAGAAGAATTTAAACAATACGCCCACAAAACTTTCCCAGGTTACAAATACCCAGCTATCTGGGGCGAAAACCCTGCGACACCAGCAGCTGCCAGTGCAACCGCCTCTGCTACCAAATAATGGGTAATTACTAGCATAAAAAAAGAAGCATTAAGCTTCTTTTTTTATGGTCAAATTTTATGGACAGAATGTTTTATGGTCAAAATGCGGTAACTGATTTTAAAACACCTAAATTAACTGAAAATAATCTAAAAATAATAAAGCGCTTATTCTGTGAACAGTTTATCTTCAATGCTGCGACGCATTTTTTGCCCCGCTTTAAAGGTAACAACGCGGCGCGCTGTGACATGAACCATCTCGCCAGTCTTTGGGTTGCGACCTGGGCGTTGGCTTTTATCCTTAATCTCAAAGTTCCCAAACCCCGATAGCTTGACTTGGTGACCTTTGGTCAACGTCTCCGACAACTCTGAAAAAAAATTCTCCACAAATGCGCGGCTGTCTTGGCGCGTCATGCCCAAATTTTCCATCAAATGATTGATCATTTCTAATTTGGTTAAGGTTTTTCCTTCAACTTGCATATTCATTATCATACCCACCCTACTAAATGTTCCTATTCTAGCGATTCTAGCAAATACAGTCGATAGTTATTTTTACTTTAAAATCAAAGAAAAACATTGTATCGACTGGCATAATTTGCTAGTCCAAGATTACATACGTAGCGTTGCGTGATACTGCTCATGTAGCGCAGCGATGACAGCTTCCATTCGTGCATTGATACGCTCGTCAGAAAGCGTGGCATCGAGGTCTTGCCACACCAGTGCAAAAGCAAGCGATTGTTGATTTTCAGGCAAGTTACTGCCAGCATAGACATCAAATAACCACACATCTCTTAATAGCTCGCCCCCGACTTGTTTGATAGTATCCTTCATTGATTGCATAGCAATCGACTTGTCTACCACCACAGCAATATCACGGCGTACTTGTGGGAATTTACTTGGGGTCATGATGGTCAATGCCTGTTGGTGCATGTCAATGACCGCCTGTAAATTCAGCTGCGCCACCCAAGTGGTCGGCAAATCCAAGGCTTTGGCAATCTGTGGGTGCAACTGACCCAACCAGCCAATCACCTTGCCTTGATAGTGTACATCAGCACTCTGACCGGGGTGTAAAAACGGCTGCTCACTACGTTGATAACTGATAGCAGACTGGGCAAACCGTGGAAAAACCGATTCGACGTCATTTTTTAGGTCATAAAAATCCATCACACGGCTGTCATGGTGCTGCTCTGGATGGGTACTGCCGACTGCCACTATCGCTAAAGTGTCCACTTGGTTTAAGCTTGCGATATCACTGCCATCAAAACGCAGACCCGTCTCAAACAGACGCACGCGGTTTTGTTGACGGTTTAAGTTATATTGCACACAAGGCAACAAACTAGATAGCAGGGTACGACGCATGACCGCCAAGTCACTTGAGATTGGATTGGCAAGTGCGAGTGGTGCAGCAAAATGCGCCCCATCAAATAAAGCTTCGACTTTGGCATCACTAAAACTAAAACTCACCGCTTCAAAATAACCTTGATTGACCAAGCTCATTTTTAAGTTATGCAAATCATTTTGGCGTTTATTGTCAAACAAGTTACTGGTAAACGCCGGCAGTTTGTTGGCAATATTGTTATAGCCATAAATGCGGGCGATTTCTTCAATCAAATCTTCGGGTAAGCTGATATCAAAACGATGGCTTGGCGGTGTGGCAACCAGATTTTCGCCTTGTAACTCGGTGCTGATTTGTAGACTCTCTAAAATCTCAATGGCTTTGTCGGTGGCGATATCCGCGCCTAACAATTTATTGATACTGACAATCGGTAGCGTCACCGGGGTACGTTTTGGCAGTTCAGCGGTATTTTCAACTAGCGTGATTTGACCGACCCTAACCTCACTTGAGCCATTGCCAAATGTTGCCAATAAATTGACCGCGCGGTCGAGTGCCAATTTTGGCAATTCAAAATCAACACCTCGCTCAAAACGCTGTGACGCATCGGTATGCAAGCCAAAACGGCGCGCTTTACCTGCAATCGCCAACTGTTTGAAAAATGCGCTCTCGATTACCACTCGGGTCGTGCTATCGGTCACTGCGGTGCGAAGTCCACCCATGATTCCCGCTAACGCAATGACCCCTTGTTCATCGGCAATCACCAGCTCATCACCTTGTAAGGTGATGGTTTGCTCATTTAAGAGCTCAAGGGTTTCGCCTTGTTGGGCATGACGCACGGTAATTGCGCCCACCAACTTGTCGGCATCAAACGCATGCAGCGGCTGACCGAGCTCGAGTAGTACATAATTGGTGACATCCACCAGTAGATTACGTGGTTTGACGCCTGAGGCATTCAAGGCTTGTTTCATCCAATCAGGTGATGGCGTGGTGCCTGTCAGCCCACTGACCAATTGCGCGTAATAACGCGGGCAGTCGGTGGTCTCTACGCTAACCGCTTGGCTGTCGTTGTCGGTCACAGCTGCGGTGATGTGGTCAAAGGGTAGTTGAAATGTTAAATCATTGAGCACGGCAAGCTCACGCGCGATACCGCGCACACTAAAACAATCACCCCGGTTTGGGGTAATTGAAATATCTAGCACATGATTGTCTAAGCCAAGATACGCTCGGATATCCATGCCAATCGGGGCGTCTTGTGGCAAAATTAACAAGCCATCAACACCATCATCACAGTCAATCTCACTACCACCGCACAGCATACCGTGCGATTCTACGCCGCGCAGTTTGCCTTTTTTAATTTTAAAGGGTTCATCCCCTTGTGCATGTGGCAGTTTGGCGCCCACCAGTGCCACAGGTACACGCACGCCAGCGGCCACATTGGGCGCACCGCAAACGATTTGTAAGGGTGATTCGCTATGCTCACCGACATTCACTTTGGCAACGCGCAGTTTATCAGCATCGGGATGTTGGGTGACGTCAATCACTTCACCGACAACCACACCGCTAAAGTCTTTGGCGACTTTATCCAAGCTATCAAGCTCTAAGCCTGCCATCGTCAGTTGTTCGCCAATTTGCTCAGCGCTTAAGTTTGGGTTTGCCCATTGGCGTAACCAGTTTTCGCTAATTTTCATTGTTTTCCCCTAAGCAAACTGCTTTAAAAATCTGACATCATTTTGATAGAACAAGCGTAAATCATTCACCCCATAATACAGCATGGCAAAGCGCTCAATGCCCATGCCAAATGCAAAACCTTGGTATTTGGTCGGGTCAATACCGCTATCGGACAATACCTTTGGATGCACCATACCGCAGCCCATCACTTCTAGCCACTTGCCATTTTCGGCAAGGATATCCACTTCTGCAGACGGCTCAGTAAATGGAAAATACGACGGGCGAAAACGCACCGTAAGTTTGCGACCAAAAAACGCCTGCAAAAACTCATGAATCAAGCCTTTCAATTCAGCAAAATTGGTCGATTCGCTGACATACAAACCTTCAAGCTGATGAAACATCGGCGAGTGCGTTTGGTCGCTGTCGTTGCGATACACGCGTCCTGGACAGATGATACGAATCGGCAGGTTGCCTTTTTCCATTGTGCGAATTTGCACCGAACTGGTATGGGTACGTAGCACATAATTGGCATTAAAATAAAAGGTATCGTGCATGGCGCGCGCTGGGTGATGGCTTGGAATATTTAGCGCCTCGAAGTTGTAGTAGTCGCTCTCAACTTCAGGACCTGTTGCGACTTCAAAGCCTGCTTGACGGAAAAACCCTTGCATACGCTCAGCGGTCATGGTGACAGGGTGCAAATTACCCGCTTGTTGTCCACGTGCTGGCAGGGTGATGTCAATGGATTCGCTGGCAAGTTTGGCAGCCAAGGCTTTGGCTTCTAAATCGCTTTGCGCTTGTTGTAGGCTGTCATTGATTTGGGTACGTACTTGATGCAGCATGCCACCGATGGTCTTTTTGCCGTCGGCATCGAGTCCGCCCAGCTGTTTTGACCAAGTGGTCAAATGGCTTTTTTTGCCGGTTAAAGTCACGCGGATGTTTTGTAGGTCTTGGGGGTTTTGTGCGGTGCTGATTAAGGCTTTGGCATCTTGAACAAATTGGGTGAATTGGTCTTGGGTGATATCGGTTAAATTTTCAGAATATTGGATAAGTTTGTCAGTCGTTATTTCTGTCATGAGCGTTGCAATCTTGGTTATCAATAGTGATAGGCATTTTAACTAAAATATGGCGATAAAAAAAGCCATTAAGCTTGCACTTAATGGCTTTTTGAAAAATCGCTTTAAAACAAATTAAGCAGCCAGTGCTTGTTTTGCTTTTTCTGCCAATGCCGTAAAACCTTGCGCATCATGCATAGCGATGTCTGCTAATACACGGCGGTCGATTTCGATGCTGGCTTTTTTTAGACCGTTAATCATACGGCTGTAGCTTAAGCCATTTAAGCGCGCACCCGCGTTGATACGTGCAATCCATAAACGACGGAATGAACGTTTTTTATTACGACGGTCACGATACGCATATTGACCAGCTTTGGTAACTGCTTGTACAGCAACACGGAAAACACGAGAACGCGCACCGTAATAACCTTTTGCACGAGCCAATACTTTTTTATGACGGCGATTTGCCTGTACACCACGTTTTACACGAGCCATAATTTACTCCTAAAGTTTTGTAATATCAGTTGATTGAGTACCTATAAATTATAGGTAAGGACACATACGGTAAACACGTTTTTCATCAGACACGTGTACCAATTTGCATCCACGTAATTGACGGATACGCTTAGGAGATTTTTTGGTCAAAATGTGGCGTTTGAATGCTTGCTTGCGTTTGATACCGTTACCAGTTTTTTTGAAACGCTTGGCAGCACCACGGCGAGTTTTTAATTTCATGATAGCCTCTTGTTCGTTTTTGACACAGATTAAAAATCTTTATCAAGTGAAGTTAACCTGTTTGTCAAAAAATCCTCATCACACTGGATTTTTTGCCTTGAGGTGGGAGGCGACATTTTATCAAAAATCATTCGTGAATGCACGCTATTGTTAAAACTAATTTTTTCTTTGACATCCATTTTATTTATGCTACCTTAACATTTTTTTACCGTAATAGGTTTTTATCCAGTCAATTTTTATAGGATTTTTAAAAAACCTATGATATCAATCATTTAACATAAATAACTTGGCAAATCTATCACGAGATTACCTTAATTAAGTTAACAACTTAGTTTACAAAAACTGTGGATAAATTGGCTAAAAGTGATAGATACACCTTATTTTGGATACAGTTTGCGTTAGTTTGTTTAACCTTGAGGTATTTATCGTTCGCAGGCTTTTGTAAAGTTTAACGTGTAATGCTATTTCATCTTCATCAACATCATGAGGTTAGAATTCTTGTCAACTTTAAGCACAAATATTGAAGTTGCCCATTTCGTGTTTGAGACCGTCATGCGCGTGCGCAATACCGAAATTGGATTAGCACAACATTTAACGGTTGAAAATTTGGTGGCATTGCTTACCGAAGCCCGTTTTCGTTTTTTATATTCAAAAAGTATTAAGGAAGTTAATGCTGAGTACCAAGGCTTGGTCATTAATCATATCGAGACCCAAATCCTTGATCGGGTACGGGCGCGTGAAGAACTGTTATTTGAAGTCGGCGTGCAGCATTTAACCGATTTGGGTGGTGATTTTGTGTTCAAAGTCTCGCGGATGTTTGATGGGTCATTGGTGGCGTATGCCAAAATGGGCTTTGTGGCGTATGACTATCGTCAAAGCCAAGAAATCCCGTTATCAGCTACTATCAAAGAAGCCTTAGATGTGAAACCCTTTGAGATTTAGGGCTTGATGAATTATGATAAATCCCCGCATCGCTTGATGGGTGCTTTTTTTGGTTAGGGCTTGCATAGTATGATACAGGGCGTAAATATGGATTGGCTAGATACACTAAAATTTGATGACAATGGGCTCATTCCTGCAGTCGCTCAAGATTTTCATACAGGGCGCATTTTGATGATGGCATGGATGAATCGCGAGTCATTACGCCTGACTGCCGAAAAAATGCAAGCGGTGTATTGGTCACGCTCTCGCGGTAAATTATGGCACAAAGGCGAAAGCTCTGGGCATTTTCAGCAAGTCCATGAAATCCGCTTAGACTGCGATGCTGATGTGATTGTATTGTCAGTCACCCAAGTGGGTGGGATTGCTTGCCACACGGGTCGGCAGTCTTGTTTTTATCGTCTGCTTGCCGATGACCATGGACAGCTACAATGGCAAATCACTGATGCGGTCATCAAAGACCCTGATGCGATTTATGGTGACAACGCCAAACCGACTCATGAACACTCGCCGCTTTCCAGCAATTCGACACAAACAAGTAAGCCAACACAAACAAGCAATTCGCCACAAACGCCTATGACGTCAGCCGATATTTTAACCGCGTTAGATGAAGTATTGATTGGGCGTAAAGATGCCAATCCTGATAGCTCATACGTGGCAAGCTTATACCATAAAGGTATCAACAAAATCTTAGAAAAAGTCGGTGAAGAAGCCACTGAAGCTATTATCGCTGCCAAAGATATCAGCATTGCCAACGATACCCCCTATGAAGCCGTCGCGGATGATACCGCAGTGAAAGATTTGGTATATGAAATTGCTGATGTTTGGTTTCACACAATGGTCACATTGGCATGGTTTAATATACCGTCTTGGGCTGTCACCAATGAATTGGCAAGACGTTTTGGCTTATCGGGTATCGATGAAAAAGCCGCACGTCAAATCTCTTAAGTAATAGCCCTTAAGTGAGCGCCCTTAAGTAAACGCCACTAAACAGTCGATAATTTCTGAGTATTGCTGGCTAACAGTGCAAAAAATTCGCCGTGTTTTACACCGTTTTTTGCACAGTTATGCCAACACAATGGTTATGTGTTACACTGCAAATTCATATTGTCCTCACCCCTATTATCAAGGTTAATCAAAGGATATTCTCATGGGTAGTTTCTCAATCACACATTGGTTAATTTTACTGGTTGTTGTTGTGGTCATTTTTGGCACTTCAAAACTGAAAAATGCCGGTAAAGATTTGGGTGGTGCCGTTAAAGGCTTTAAAGATGCGGTCAAAGATGAAAACGAACAGCATCTGAACAAAAACCGTGTCCTTGAACACGAAAAAGCTGAGCTCAATACCACGCAGACCCAACAAGATAAACATAACGTTTAAACCCTAGTCGTTACTTTTTCTTTGGTTTTTTAATCCCTAACTACCACGGTTGTTATGTTTGATATAGGTTTCTCCGAAATACTGTTATTTGGGGCGATTGCACTGATTGTGCTGGGCCCTGAAAAACTCCCCCAAGCGGCGCGTACTGCAGGTCAGTGGTATGCCAAATTCCGCCGTACGGTTGCAACACTGCAATCAGAAATTGAAGCTGAGCTTGATCTTGCCGAAACGCGCAAGCAAATGCAGCTTGAGCTGGAAAAAATCCGCCAAGCTGAAGTTGATATGAAGCGCGAGATGGAAGCGCTGCGCAGCAGTGTGAGCGAACTACAGCAACATGGCAAAGTGCCTTCGATGCAAGCTCACAATCAATCGGCTGATACAACCCCTAGTCTTGTTCATGATACTAACGCAGTTAGACTACCCCCTGAACCACTCAGCCATGAATCACCCAGTCATGAACCTTCCAATCATAAGCCACCTAGTCATTTAGCTAAGCCAACAACGGATATCACCGCGCTTTTACCAGACAAGCCACTAGATAATTCACTAGACAAGCCATCTGACGAATCTTATCTGACAGAAACTAAAGCAGATGATTATTTGCTGAGTCTAGAAGCTGATGTCGAAGCCGATGCAGTGGCTAAAGACTTACATGAAGCCCTATTTGCTGCCACTGAGCCAATGTATTATCGTTGGTTTTTGCTCAGTGATTATGACCGTGTCAGACGTCTTCCCAATCCACCGTTTTTACCCAATTATCAAGCCGATCCGCTACTGCACAAGTTGCCAAGTTTGGGTGGAGTTGCCCAGTGATTAAGCTTATCAAAACCAAAAAAACGCCTGAACAATTAGCCATTGAACAAGCTAAAGATGATAGACCATCGCAAGACAACACTCTGGTAGATATGCCCATTACTGAGCATTTGATTGAACTGCGCCGTCATTTGATTCACGGTTTTGCCGCGGTATTGGTGATTTTTTTGGCATTGGCGGGCTTTTCGCGGGAAATCTACGATATTTTTTCCGCCCCGTTAACGGCGTTGTTGCCAGTCAATTCTTCTATGATTGCAACCGATATCACCTCGTCATTTTTGGCACCGATTAAATTGACGCTGTATCTAGCTGTTATCTTGGCAATGCCGTATATTTTGTACCAGATTTGGTCGTTTATCGCACCAGGGCTGTATAAGCATGAAAAACGTATCGCCCTACCCGTGCTATTGTCATCGGTGATTTTGTTTTATCTGGGGATTGCGTTTGCCTATTATGTCGTGCTCAAAAGCGTGCTGGCTTTTTTTATCAAATTCTCCCCCGACAATGTGCTACCGATGACCGATATCGAAAGCTATCTAAATTTTGTGCTCAAGCTGTTTTTGGTGTTTGGGGCAACCTTTGAGATTCCTGTGTTGACACTGCTACTGGTGTTGGCTGGGGTAGTGACGGTGGATAGCTTGGCGCAAAAACGCCGTTATATCATCGTGGGTTGTTTTGCTATTGCGGCATTGGTGACACCGCCTGATGGGCTATCGATGATTATGCTGGCTATCCCGATGTGGTTATTGTTTGAACTCGGTCTGGTCATGGCACGGGTACTGGTTAAAGAAAAAGCGTTATTACAGAAAGACCACTAATCTGGCTGGATAAAGCTAAAATCGAATCAACCTCTCATTCATCCCCACTTAGTAAATAAAGGCTAGTAAATAAAGGTTTAGTAAATAAAGGAAACTGAGCAGAACTTGCCAAATTTTGCTAAAATAGCTCACTTTTCTGTTAGCAATGGCCTTATGTCAAACCCCAGCGTTATCCCTAACCCAGCCCCTGTCCACAGCCCGACCCAACGCCCAACGGGTGAGCAGCAGCAGGCTGTCGATATGGCACTCACACGCCAGTCGTTTAAGGTGGTAGCGTATGCCGGCGCAGGTAAGACTACCACGCTTAATCTGATTGGCAATCAGCTGCGTGGTCGCGGAATTTATTTGGCATTTAACAAAGCGATTGCTTCAGAAGCGCAGCGCAAATTCCCCCACCATGTCGACTGTCGCACTTTTCACTCATTGGCATTTCGTCATACCGCTCGCGATATCACCGCAAAACTGCAACTACCGCGTTTTTCTCCCAGTCGCCTTGCTTCAGATTTGGGGTTGACCCCTGTGCAAGTCAAACGCCAGATTGAAGGCAAAAGCCAGTTTGTGACCTTAACGCCAGAGCGACAAGCGCGATTTGTCTCCGATGCGGTGAGCACGTTTTGTAGCACCCATGCCAGTTACCCTGCGCCGCGCCATTTGCAGTTTCCTGAGTGGTTGGTTGCCAGTGAAGCTGAGCAGCTGCGCGATACCTTATACCCGTATGTAGAGCGGCGCTGGCAGCAGTCGATTGATCCGCGCCACCCTGCGGGGATTGGGCATGATATTTACCTTAAACTCTGGGCGCTATCCAAACCGGTGATTCCTGCGGATTTTATCTTATTTGATGAAGCGCAAGATGCTGACCCCTTGATGATGGGGATTTTGTCCAATCAGCCCAACCAAGTCATCTATGTGGGTGACGCGCATCAGCAAATTTATGAATGGCGCGGCGCTGTCAATGCCATGAAACGCCTGCCGCTACCACAAACTTTGCTTACCCAATCTTTTCGATTTGGCGACCGAATTGCCGATGTGGCGAATGGGTTCTTAAAAGCGCTACAAGAAGAGGTACCACTGCGCGGTAATCCTGCGATGGCGTCTACCTTAGGCAAAAGTATGGTGCATGGTCAAAAAGATGCCATTCTTTGCCGTACCAATGCCAGTGCGATGGTCAATCTGTTATCTGGGCTTAAAATGGGACATAAAGTTGCGCTACAAGCTGATACAGAGCGTTTGCTCAAATTTAGCCAATCTGCCGAACGGCTAAAAAAAGGACAAGCAGCGTATGGTGTGCCTGAGCTTGCCTACTTTAATAATTGGCGCGACGTGCAGGATTATAGCGAGACGAGCGAAGGCAGCGATTTAAAAACCCTTGTCAAATTGGTGGATGAACATGGCACCGAAACGCTCAACCAAGCGATCAACAGCTTGACGACACTGGATAAAGCCGACTATATCATCTCTACCGCGCATAAAGCCAAAGGGTTGGAATGGTCACGGGTGCAAATTGACAATGATTTTTATTATAATGTGACTTCTCAGGCGGTAAAAATCTCCCCCGAAGAATTGCGGCTGCTGTATGTCGCCTGTACGCGCGCCAAGGTAAATTTGGATATTTTTAATATTCAAGATTTGATTCACGGACTCAAAGATAAAAAGGTAATTTATGGCTAGTCACTTATCGCAGTTTAGCCCCGATTTTACCCAGCCGCAAATTATCCTTGCGCCGATGGAAGGACTGACCGACCCATTGATGCGGGATATTTTAACCAGTATCGGGCATTACGACTGGACGGTGAGTGAGTTTATTCGCGTCACCCAGCACGTCCTGCCCGCGCATGTGTTTTATAAATTTGTACCCGAACTTTTGCATGAGAATGGTTTAAAGGGCAAAACCATTCACGGCACGCCAGTACATGTGCAGTTACTGGGCAGTGAGCCCGACTTGATGGCAGGTAATGCCGTCAAAGCGGTCGAGCTTGGTGCGTTAGCCATTGATATTAACTTTGGTTGCCCTGCTAAAACTGTCAATAGTCACCGCGGTGGCTCGGTGTTGCTCACCGAACCTGAAACCTTGTATCAAATCATCCAGGCAGTACGCCAAGCCGTGCCATCGGATACGCCTGTATCAGCAAAAATCCGACTCGGCTATGAAGATACTTCACTCACCCAAGAAATCGGTGATGCGGTGCAATCAGCCAATGCCAGTTGGCTGACCATCCATGCCCGTACCAAAACCCAAGGCTATAAACCCCCAGCTTATTGGGAGTTAATCGCGCCGCTGAAGCAGCGGTTAAGCTTACCGATTATTGCCAATGGCGAAATTTGGCACACTGAACAAGCCATGCGTTGCCGTAATCAAGCCAACACCCCACATATCATGCTCGGACGTGGTGCGGTCACTCGACCTGACTTAGTCAATCAAATCAAAGCGATGGATAAAGGTGACAGGGCAGAAAATATGGCTTGGCAAGCGCTACTCAAGCTACAAATTGCGTTTTTGCAGGGACATGCCCGTAGCGACAATATGCTGGTGGGGCGTTACAAACAGTGGCTTGGCATGTTGACCCAAGGCTACGAAGAAGCCAGCGAGCTTTGGCAAACGGTCAAAAAACAAAAACAGCTTGAGACCATTGTTGCGATGTTGCAAGCACAATCCCAAGCTGGCGATTGCTCATAGCAAGTTAACTCAATCGTATCGCCAAATAAAACAACATCAGCGGACAGGCGAGACTAAGCGACCAAATAATTGAGCGAAAGGTTGCCCAATTGGCAATATATGCCAACCCATAAATAATCCGCAATATCACATACAACCACGCCAACTGGGTCACCACTGACAGCGGTACAAAAAATAGCAACGCCACAATCACCGCTGCCAAGAATACCGGCAAGGTTTCATAGCTATTTTGCTGCGCGGCATTGGCACGCGCTGCCGCGCCCGTTTGTTTGCCCAAAAACTCGCGCGGATTGGCATTGTCTTTCCTTTTAAATCCGCCAAAGACCTTTGCCAACATCGCAAACACCAAGGGCAATAAACTGGCAACCATCATTGCCAGCACCACGCTGCTATTGGTGGCAGGGACAGCACTTAGATAGGGAAACATGCCGTTATTCCCTACCCTTTAACCGTTTCATCAGAGGTTTCATCAATGATTTCATAGTCATGGGTGATTTTGACACCGCCATTTTCTAGCATACGACTGGCTGAGCAGTATTTTTCTGCCGATAATTCGATGGCTTTTTTAACCTGCGCTTCTTTGATGGCGCTGCCTTTGACCACAAAATGCAGATGAATATCGGTAAATACCGCAGGAATCGCGTCGGCACGCTTAGCCGATAGCTGACACTCAACATCGCTCACCGCCTGACGGGCTTTTTGCAGGATACTGACCACATCATAACTGGCACAGCCACCAAGCCCCATCAAAACCATTTCCATGGGTTTTGCACCCAATTTTTCGGTTGAATCCATGATAATTTTATTGCCATTTTCAGTCACGGCTTCAAAATTAATGTCTTCGTTTTTTAACCAATTTACCGTTGCTTTCATACTATCCCCAGATGTTTTAATTTTTTAAAAAAATATTCTGTATAAAATCAAGCGATATTATGCGCTTTTTATGTCCGTGAAACAATTTATAGCAAATAAACATTACACTTTTGACATAAAAACTGGTTTAATAGTGGGTAATAAAGGCAGTGATTACATTGTCCATGTTTTTTAGCAATAATAATAAAATAAGCGTCTGTTGGTAGAGATGGGTTTATTCCCGATGATTTGATTGACCAAAACTTTAATAATGGTCTGCAAGGATGTGTGTAAACCTTGCGACCCAAAAAACTTGATAATGTGATTGCCTGCCGATTTTAACCATTAAATTGAAGGTAATCGTCATGATTGATGCAGACGGCTTTCGAGCCAACGTAGGTATCATCTTGGCAAATACACACGGACAAGTACTGTGGGCAAAACGCGTGGGTCACGATGCTTGGCAGTTTCCACAAGGTGGCATTGATTTTGGTGAAACGCCGCTTGATGCAATGTATCGAGAATTGTGGGAAGAAGTCGGACTGTATCCTCAGCATGTCAAAGTGTTGTCACAAACCCAAAATTGGCTGCGTTATCGATTGCCAAAACGTTTTGTACGACAAGGACAATATCCTTTGTGTATTGGACAAAAACAAAAATGGTTTTTGCTCCAGCTAGATGAGAACAATGTAAAACATATCCGTTTTGATACGGCAAAACCTGAATTTGACCGCTGGGAATGGGTCAGTTATTGGTATCCGCTTAACCAAGTGGTGGCATTTAAACGTAATGTATATCGCCGCGCCTTGTTTGAGTTATCACCGCAGTTGCCACTCAAAAAAGAATTGTTACTACCTAAAAACGTAAAAATTCATTCCTATTAAACCTAAACAAATAAATCCAAAAAAAGCTCACTTCGGTGGGCTTTTTTTGGCGTATTGTTGGTAGCTGTCTAGTATGTCACATTCCAGCCAATAAAAAACCCTTCGCAATCGCAAAGGGTTTTTGACAATAAGCGATTAAACTTATTTTTTGTTACGACCTGCAAATGCGCCGAAACGTTTGTTGAAGCTTGCCACACGACCTTCGTTTTGGGTTTTACGTTGTTCGCCGGTATAGAATGGGTGTGAGGCACTTGAAATATCGAGTGCGACGTATGGGTATTCTTTACCTTCGTATTCGCGAGTTACTTTTGATTTGATAGTAGAGCGAGTTAAAAAGTAAACGTCAGCGTTGGTGTCGTGGAATAAAACTTCTTGATAAGCTGGATGAATATCTGCGCGCATGGTTAGGTCTCTAGTCATTATCCTGCCCTTTGGTCTGCAGTTAGTATGCGTGGCGTGAATGTTTATTTTGCTAAAAATTCACCCAAACACCCAACCGATTAAAGCCAACACAGGATGGATTGATAAAATTGGAAGCCGAATTTTACTAGATTTGCTTTATTTTTGCAAGATTAATTACATCGGGTTGAATAGGTATTGTAATAGTTGTTGAAAAAACACCTTCAAACTTTGGTAATCTATCAGCGATAGATTTTGGTAACGTTGAGATATGACAACTTTTTAATGGGTTGTTGCAAACGCTGTATGTACCTATGCTATTTAAATCAGTATCATATACGAGTAGTCCTGCATCAGTGAAAGACTTTAACTCGCCATTTTCCCAATTAGCCTTTTCATCACAGTTAAATTTGGTATAAAAATAATTATACAGATAGTCATAATGCATTAAGGCTTGTGGTAAAACTGCGGTTGTCCCATTACTAAATAAAACCGCAACTTTCCCATTGTTATCATAGCAAAACCAACCTAAATCATAATCACTCAAACAGAATTCTTTATTCATATCCATTAAATTCTAAATAAATTAAGGGTTTAAAAATTTAACCAATTAGCTAGTTTGTCGTTAGCATCACTGGCTAACGTCCATTTTTGCGGTTGTTTAACATGCGTGTCGCTCACGGTTGGCACTTCAAGCACGAGCAGCTCATCGCGGCGAAATACATGACACACGGCAGGGTCTTCACTGATTGTTTGGATTTTAGCCGTAGATTTTAGCCATTTTTCGCTTGCCTTTAACCCATCAATTGCCACGATGACGTCATTAGCAGAAATCCCTGCAGCGGCGGCTTGGCTATTTCGCACAACACGTTGCACTTTTAACCCAGTAGGCTCGCTCATATATTTCATGCCCCAAGTAATATCATCGTCTTTTTGTTCAATACTCACACCCTGTTCTGACAACAGTTCAAATAGCGGTAGTTCTGTCGTGCCGTCGATATAATTGACTCTAAAATCTTGCCAAACCTCTTTGGGTAAGCATTCATTCATGACGTCATCTAGATTGGCGTCCGTCATACCAAAACGGCAATTATCTTGGGCTTTGGCTTTGTCATAAAAAACTTTGATCACATCAAAAATACGCTTGCCATGGTTTATCAAAGTCAAGTCTAAACATAGCGCCACCAGCGCGCCTTTGTTGTAGTAGCTAATCCCTGCGTTGGCGGTGTTCTCATCGCTACGATATAGCTTTATCCACGCATCAAAGCTTGACTCTGCCACGCTTTGCAAGGCGCGTCCGTGGGTTTGATAGTAGCGATTGATTTGTTCGGCAAGTAGCTTTAGATAGCTATCTTGCGAAATAACCCCGCTTTTTTGTAGCATGAAATCATCCACATAACTGGTAAAGCCTTCAAACACCCATAGCAAGGTGGTGTAAGTCTCTTGGTTAAAATTGGCGGTTAAAAAAACTTCGGGACGCACGGTTTTAACCCACCACGCATGAAAATATTCATGGCTACACAAGCCCAAAAAGCGTTGATAACTCTCGCTTGGCTCAGCTTGTTCAAAAAATGTGGGTAGGTCATCTCGTGGGGTAATCAAACTGGTACTGGCAAGATGCTCAAGTCCGCCATAGTCGCTTGAAGTTGCCATAGTCATAAACAGATAATCATCAAACGGCGTATCACCCAGCCAATCAACATAGCTTTGACAAATTTTGCTAAGGTCAGTTTCTAGGCGTTCAAGGTCGCTGTGGTGTACGCCAGAAATCACAAATCGGTGTGCAATGGTGTTTTCGCCACTTTCTACATCGAACCAAAATTCATCTTGCTCAGCAATTTCAAACGGGCTGTCGGTGAGTTGCTCGTAGTTGTCGGCAGTTAGTTGATAGATGGTCTGTTTGGCTTGTTGGTGCATTTTTTCGGGTAAGGCAGTGGCTAGACTGACTTCCACACCGTTTACCTCATAAAAGTCTTGCGGGCAAATGAGTTCGGCTTTAATCGCTTGGTTTTCTTGCCCTTGTACCGCTAATGCTAGGGAGGTGAAGTTGCCGTACAGGCGAGTTTCATCGACATATGCCCCACGCACGGATAAGTCATAAGCATAGACTTCATAAGTGACGCTAATGCGGTCGCCTTGCTTGGCGTGGATTTGCCAGTGGTTTTTATCGAGTTTTTTAAGCCGTTGATTGTCGTTGGCGTTGGGGTAATAGATGGTGGCGGTGACTGCCGTAATGTGTTTGCTAAATTCTCGAATCATGTAACTACCCGCAATCCAAGCAGGTAGCCAAACGATTGGGTTGTCATTGTCCGCAGTAAACGTAAGCGTGACATCGACAAGGTGTTCACGGAATTTTTTAAAATCGAATTGGTAATGAATTTGGGACATTTTTTAGCTGCTTTTTAGTGATTATATTTAAATATTGAAATAGGGTTACATTTTAGCAGATTGATTTTAGGAATTTGCAACTTTTACGGCTACCTAAAAGCTATCTCATAGCAAGATGGCATTTTTTGTGGCTTTAATAATTAAAGCTAGAATCGTTACGGTTCAAATAGTTACAGCTTGAATAATTACAGCTCGCCAAATTTTAATTGCTGATGCCAAGTTTTATAATCTGGCATGACTCGTGCTACCTGCGCCCAAAATCGTGCCGAATGATTGGGCTCAATCAGATGACAAAGCTCATGCACCAACACATAATCCGCGCAGTCTGGCGGGAATTGCGCCAGCCAAACGGACAAGCGAATGGTTTTGGCTTGGGTGCTACAACTGCCCCATCGGGTCTTCATGGTGTAGGGCGTAATACTTACTGCTGATTTACCGACTTTTTCTTGCCAAAAGGCTTGGCGGTTTTGGATAAATTGAGTGAGCCAAAATTTATAAATATGGCGTAAGGTTTTGCCAACATCCAATCGCGCCAGCTCGCTTGGTTTTATGTGGTGTTTTAACAATAACTCTCTGACTACAACCTGTTGCCCTTCAAAATAAATGTTGCTTTTAAGGGTCAAATTTGCCAAATCTTTGACATCATTGATATAAGCAGGTTTTTTGGGTTTAAGTTGTTTGAGTTTTCGTTGTTTTTGCTGACAGTCGATTGCCCATGCAAGGCGATGTTCAAGCGATTGCATCAGCAGGTGTTGTGGCATACGCATGGGATAAGACACGCTGAGCAAGCTGGTAAACGGTGCTTCATCAATCGATTTGATACGAAAGTTGATATGTTTGACCCGTTTGCTTTCAATCGCAAGCTTGATACCTTGCTCAGCGTAGGCGGTGAGTACAGTTTGCATAAATTTTAGCAATTATTGACGCAAGTAATGCTCAAAAATCGTCCCAAAGTCATAATTACGAATGCTCTTTAAACGCTCGCCATAGGCATTTTCTACTTGTGCGACAGTTTGGTTGATGACATCCGGCAAGTTAAGCACCACGTTTTCTGACAGTTCGCGTAAGCTAAACATATTGGTGACGGTATTAAAGGATTTTTCTAGCACCGTTTCTTCATGGGCAATGCGTTTGCATTGCTCGCTAATCGCAGTCAGCGCCTTATAGATGTCGCGGATTTGCTCGATTTGATTTTTGTCGATATCAATCGAAAATGCCATACCGCCCAAGCTAAATTTTAGCTCAGCATCCATATCCATCGTGCCTGCGGTCTCAATCATGATATTGGCGGGCTGAAAATTGCGGTATAGATAGCGTTTTAGCAGGCGTTTTTTACTGGTCGCCGACTGACCGTCAAGGTGAATAAAGGCGACATTGGTAAAGCAATATTCGTCCATTTTTGACTTAATCACAAAATAAATGCGCTCGTTATCTTCATGAAAAATATAGTCATCAATATCGGTTTGGTTAAACTGACTCGGTGGGATGATTTTACCGATGTCACTTAAACCCAATGCATCTGAGGCAAGATTTTTAAACATAATCACTTCCTGTTTTATCCATAAAAATTGTTAAAAACGCTTTCTGTGCGAAAAACTGTTTTCGATAACATAACACAAATATCACATTGGCAACATAGATGTCATGCTGATTACTGGCTATGATAACGACATCACACTGATAATAAACAATAAATCAAAATGAAGGAACAAAAATGAAAGCCAAACCAACATCTAGCAATTTGAGCGATATTGACCCAGAGAGTTTTACCGTGCAATTGGATGATGAATCCTTGTCATCAAGCCATATTGAAGCAGGTGAAAGTGGTCTGACCGCGATTCATCGCCAAAATATTGATGAGCAGCGCATTGATGAATTACTGGTTGAAGATAGCTTTAGCGAAGAGCATTATCCGACCATTGGTGATATCGCTGACCCTGATGCCGCAGATGAAAGTTATAAAAACTGATTTTCTGTACTAAAATTTTTTGTATTTAAACGTCAAAAATAAACCTAAAAAAGGTTGGTAACTTACCAACCTTTTTTATTGGCTTGCAGTTAATAAGACTTGCTATTAATGAATGCGCTTAATAATCCGCTTTAAGCCCAAGCTTTAACAATAAGTCTTAATAATAAGTATTAATACCATCCTTGCAGATTTTGTTGCCACGCTTGTACGTGTGGCAATGCCAGTGATTCAAACAAGTCAATATGCGCAGCATCCACATTAAGTGCAGGGATATAATGATAGTCCCCACCGCCATTGGACTGGAATGTCTGTCGATTTTCGACTGCCAACTCTTCTAGCGTCTCTAGGCAATCTGCCGAAAATGCTGGGCTCAGCACTTGCACTGACTTGACGCCCTGCTTACCCCACTCGGTTAGGGTGACATCCGTATAGGGTTTGACCCATTCTTGCTTACCAAAGCGTGATTGAAAACTACATTCCCACTCATGACGCTCAAGCCCCAACACTTGCGCCAAATGCGCTGCCGTACAGCGACAACGTCTGGCATACGGATCGCCTTTTTGCTCATACGGCTCGGGAATCCCGTGAAAACTCAATAGCAGTTTTTCAGGTTTGCCATGTTCAGCTTGGAAGCGTTTGACGCTCTCAGCCAAGGCTTGGATGTATTGCGGATGGGCAAAATAATCTTTGACAAAGCTAATGCTGGGTAAATTACGCTGCTTAAGCCCCCATTTGGCGACGACATCAAACACCGCGCCAGTGGTTGAACCTGAAAACTGCGGATAAGCTGGCAAAATCACCATTTGTTCTACTTTTCTGGCAGTTAGCGCCGATAGCACATCTGTTAACGCAGGTTTGCCATAGGTCATGGCAGCATGGACGCTTACTTTGCAAGGCAGTTGATGTTGGTCAAAACGCTGCTGCAACAAGTCCACTTGGGCAAGCGTGATTTTACGCAGCGGGGAATCGCCATCCCACACGCTAGCATAGGCGTGGGCAACCCGTTTGGGGCGACTTCGTAGCACAAACAAGTTTAAGATGATTTGCCAGATAAACTGCGGAATCTCAATCACGCGCGGATCGGACAAAAATTGTTTGAGATAGCGACGCACCGCTGCTTCAGTTGGTGCATCGGGTGTTCCCAAATTCACAAGGACAACGGCAATTTCAGGTGGATTGCTTGGCTTCATAATTTGTCTTTAATCCAAAAAAATCATAAAAAAAGTGGGGTTAAGATTAGCATATTTACTAGGGCGCGCGTACTAGATAATCACCTGAAATTGCGCAATTATTGCTTTTTTTAAGCTATATTTGAATCAATGACAACCTATCCCACCCATAACCAATAGCGCATCCACTAGGCGAGAATTTTGTTCAGATGATACCGGGCTTTTAGCAGGACTTTTACTTTCAAAGATTGCGTTTTGTGAGGGGCTGTTAGCCGATTCACCGTCTGCTTGGTGGTTATGCTGTTTGAGCTGTTGGTTTTGGTAGCTATTTGGATGACTGAGGGGATGATGGCTTTGATGATGGCTCACCATCGTGTCGCTTGTAACTGTAATAGCATTGGCAGCCAAAACCGCTGTTGCCTGATAAAACATCGGCTGATGAAATGCTAAATACGTCAATGCCAAAAATCCCGTGAGCGCCAATCCTGTGAGCAATAGGAGTGTATGGTGGGGTGATGATGCTAAATTTGGCATTTGAATTCCAAGTTGTGATAACCCATATAAACCCTTACAATAGCTATACTTTTAATGCGTTATCAATCAAAAATTAGTGAGAAAGCGGGTGAGCACACAGCAACACAAACCACATGCCAAGATTTTACCTGAAGCTGAATTAACTGTCCCCAAAAATTTTGACGACGATCATCCGATTAGTTTTGCCAAATCTGGTGGCAAATCTGTGGGTATCGTCACACCGCAAAAAATTCATTTTGATACCCCACTGACACTAGAATGCAATCGCACGCTGCCGTTTTTTGATTTAATGGTGGAAACTTATGGCGAGCTCAACGCCGATAAATCCAATGCGATATTGATTTGTCATGCGCTATCGGGCAGTCATCATGCGGCTGGCTATCATAGTAGCGATGATAAAAAAGCAGGCTGGTGGGATACTTTTATCGGTCCTGGCAAAGCGATTGATACCACGCGTTTTTTTGTGGTATGTCTTAACAACATTGGCAGCTGCTACGGCTCGACGGGTCCAACCAGTACCAACCCCGAAACCGGCAAGCCCTATGGTCCTGATTTTCCCTTAGTCACTATCAAAGACTGGGTAAAAACCCAAGCCATGCTCTCTGACTATCTCGGCATTGATATTTGGCATGCCATTGTTGGTGGCTCAATGGGTGGCATGCAAGCCATGCAGTGGTCAATTGACTATCCGAGCCGGCTAAAAAAATGTGTGGTCATTGCCAGCACGCCGAAGCTATCTGCGCAAAATATCGCCTTTAACGAGGTGGCACGCCAATCGATTTTATCCGATCCTGATTTTTGTGAAGGGCGTTACATCGAGCAAGGCAAAATCCCCAAACGCGGCTTGATTTTGGCGCGTATGGTCGGTCATATCACTTATCTCACCGATGAAGCGATGCGGGTAAAATTTGGACGCGATTTGAAAGCCGGCAAGCTGATGTTCAACTACGATGTAGAATTTCAAGTGGAAAGTTATTTACGCTACCAAGGTGAGCAGTTTAGTGAACGTTTTGATGCCAATACCTATTTGCTGATGACCAAAGCCTTAGATTATTTTGACCCAGCGCGCGGCGCGATTGGGGATGACAGTATCAATGATAGTTTGAGTGATACCGATGCGCTACGGTTGGCATTGGCAAATACCCAATGTAAGTTTTTAATTATATCCTTTACCACCGATTGGCGGTTTAGCCCAGAGCGTTCGCAAGAAATTGTCGATGCGCTAATTGCCAATGGTAAACCCGTAAGCTATATCAATATCGATGCCGCCTATGGGCATGATTCGTTTTTGTTTGATATTCCAACCTATCGTCAATCGGTATTTAATTTTTTAACGGCTTAACTTAGATTTAATTTTGGATTTAACTTTAGATTTAACGAGAATTGAATGAAAATCGACCATCAACTTGCCGAACGCTGGATTAAACCCAATGCCAAAGTCTTGGATTTAGGCTGTGGTAACGGTGATTTACTCGCGCATTTGCAAAACAAATTGGGCGTGTTTGGCTATGGTATCGAAATCGACCAAACTAAAATCAATGACTGTGTTACCAAAGGCGTCAACGTCATTGAGCAAGACTTAAATGATGGGTTGGCGCGGTTTGCCGACGCAAGCTTTGACACGGTGGTGATGGCGCGCGCCCTACAAGCGGTCAAAGAGCCCGACCAACTACTCCTTGATATGGTACGTGTTGGCAAAGAAGTGATTGTCACTTTCCCTAATTTTGCCCATTGGCAAAACCGTATTCACTTGGGTATCAAAGGCATGATGCCAATGTCTGAAGCCCTGCCGTTTGCTTGGTACAACACGCCCAATATTCACTTGTGTACTTTTAAAGACTTTGAAAAACTGTGTGATGACAATGACATCCGCATCATCAATCGTTTTGCGGTACAAGAAAGTGAAAAGCCCTACCCTGCGCTACTTGCGCAAATCATCCGCAAAAACCCCAACTTACTTGCCGATGTGGCAATCTATCGGGTTACCAAAAACTAATCATCGTATTACCAAAAACTAAGTTTTTTTATCGCTGATTCTATGCCTATGAATATTTGGTAAGCGGATAAATTACCGTCTAGTCTAATAATATGCCACAAAAGTAAAGCCCTACACGACACCAAGTGTCGCAAGGCTTTGTTTCCCTTGTGAAATATTGTAACAACTGTTTACATTTTCACTTAAATATTTGAAACGCAAAGCAAACAGTGTTAACCTAAAACAATCAAAAGATTGCGTTATCCTATTAAAACATAACGAATAGCTAAATCATTGTAAAATTTAAGATTTTCTGTTAATTCGTTTACCTATTTATTAAGTTTATTTTATCTAAACCTAGGCAAGCTTGCGATGGCTGTAGCTTGATACTCGGAGTTGGTTATGAAATTATTAAAAGTCACCGTATTAACTGCGTTTTTAAGCTTATCGGGCGTTGCGAGCGCTGAACTGGTTGCCAATATTCCACTCAATGGCTCACGCTATGACAGCATGGAACCGATGGAATTACTTAGCCAAGCTAAAACTGGCAACCAACAAGCCCAATTCTTTCTAGCCAAGCGCTACCAAAAAGGTCTTGGCATTCAGCAAAACTTCCAACAAGCCATCCAGTGGTACACCACCGCCGCCAAGCAAGACATTGCACCTGCACAATTAAATCTTGCCATGATGTATATTCGTGGCGAAGGGGTGCAGCCTAATGCTGGGCAAGCGCGTTATTGGTTAGAAAAAGCGGCAAAACTTGGTGATAACCGTGCCAGCTATACCCTAGCCATGCTGGATGAAAAAGAAAAGAAATTGGTCGATGCCTACAAATGGTATGACCTAGCAGCTCGTGACGGTATGCTATCAGACCAAGTACGCACCCGCGCGCAAAGCAAAATCGGTCAATTGGCATTAAACTTGTCATCGCAAGACATTGCCACTGCGCGTAGCCGTGCGGATTCTTGGTTCCAAAGCAAGTAAGTTTAATACAAAGAATTTTGGGTTAAGTGTTAAGCTAACCATTAAAGTCTATGAAACCCTAGTATTTACTAGGGTTTTTTGTTGTTATGGGTTAAATTAATCAAGATTGCTCGGCGTACATTGATTGTATGAAATCGCGCATTCATGGATTTTTTTGTATAGTTTTATGCGTCAGATGCTAGCGCGTTAGCCAAGTAGTTGCCACCCCAGTTTTTGCTACCTTTTTTTTGGATATGCCCTATGCCAAGCTCTACCCTACCGTCAAAAAATCAGCTTTGGCTATTAGTTGCCGCCGCTGCGGTTATTTTATTGATTACGTCTGGGATTCGACTATCGCTTGGGTTATTTATCAAACCGATTGATGCCAGCGCGCATATCGGCATTGTGCAAATCAGTTTTGCCTTAGCGGTGACACAGCTGATGTGGGGCGTGTCACAGCCTGTGACAGGGGCATTGGCGGATAAGTTTGGCGCATGGCGGGTACTATTGTTCGGTACCTTGCTACTGGCAATTGGCTGTTTTAGTGTGCCCTATTTTGTCAGCGCCGGTGGTTTGGTGGTCACGCTTGGGATTTTGGTCGCATTTGGGACAGGGGCGGGTAGTTTTTCAGTGCTGATGGGACAAGTGGCAAATCAGACCCCACCCCATATGCGCGGCACTGCGTCGGGTATTATCAATGCAGGCAGCTCGTTTGGACAATTTTTATTTGCGCCGATTTTACAAGGGTTAATTGCCCTGCCACTGGTAGGTTGGATAGGGGCAATGTATTTTATGGCAGGGACAAGTTTGCTGTGTTTACCGTTGGCCTATTATCTCACGCAGGGTAACAAGGGTGGTAAACATACGCCTGCCGCTTCGCCGACAGTTGCCAATAACCAAGCCCATGAAACGCTATCACAAGCCATCCGACGCGCGCTTAGCGATCGTAACTATTGGCTGCTGCATATCGGTTTTTTTACCTGTGGTTTTCATATTGCGTTTTTGGTCACTCATTTGCCGATGGAAGTGACGTTGGCGGGTCTTGGTAGCAATGTTGCCTCTTGGTCGCTCGCGTTGATTGGCTTATCAAATGTGGTGGGCAGTTTGTTTGTCGGTTGGTGTGTGGGGCAATTTCGCAGCAAATATATTTTGTTTTGGATGTATTTGAGCCGTACTATCTTGATTGCGATTTTCTTGATGGCACCCAAGACGGCAACGACTTTTTTTATATTTGCGGTTAGCTTAGGTCTAACTTGGCTTGCCACCGTACCCCCGACTGCGGCAACCGTTGGCAAGCTATATGGGGTTAAATATTTGGCGACCTTGTTTGGATTGGTGTTATTTAGTCACCAAGTTGGTGGGTTTTTGGGCGCCTACTTGGGGGGAATTGTGGTTGATAAATTTGGTAATTATCAGTATATGTGGTATGCCGATATGGCGCTGGCTGCCTTGGCTGCTGTGCTCAATCTGCCGATTCAAGAGCCGAAAATGATGAAAGCCAATGCTTAATGTTATGAGTGATGCCATACGCTAAAATCAGTTGCGATATGGCTGTCAGCCTCTAAGACGATTTCTTCGTCATGATAACGTTGTTTGACACTCAACAATGCCTCATCTTCGCTATTTGCGGTCACTTCTACCAATTGACTTAACGTTTCTTTGACTTCAATATAAAAAGTTTGCATAGCACTTCCTAAAATTAAATTAAAAAATTTTTAAATAAATTATGCACCTATTCTTGGATAAAAATCTTGCGGCAAATTATCAAAGTCCGTCACAAGTAGCCAGAGTGTTAACCGAAAGTTGGCTACAACAAAATATTTATTGCCCCAGTTGCGGCAATGAAGCTATTGAATCATTTCAAAATAATCAACCTGTTGCCGATTTCTTCTGCTCACAATGCCATGAAGAATACGAATTAAAAAGCAAACAAGGCACAAGTATAGGCAATAAAGTGGCTGATGGTGCGTATCATACGATGTTTGAGCGAATTGCTGCCCAGAACAATCCCAGTTTTTTCTTTTTGTGCTATCGTAAAACGGATTTGGCGGTACAGCATCTCATAGTTATCCCTAAGCATTTTTTTACACCAAATATGATTATGCCACGTGCCAAAGGCTTGCCGACTCGACCCAACTACATCATGTGCTCAATGGATATCAGCCAACTGCCTACAAGTGGTAAGATTTCTTTAGTGACCAATGGCAATATCGTTGCCAAAGACACAGTCATTGAGCAATGGCAACAACATTTATTTTTACGTCAAACCACTGCCAAGCAAAAAGGTTGGCTGTTGGCAATTATGCAATGTGTTGAAAAGCTGCCTAATCCCAATTTTACCCTCAAAGATATTTATGCCTACGCGCCAATACTTGCCAAACAATTTCCAAGCAATCAACATATTCATGCTAAAATTCGCCAACAATTACAAATTTTAAGAGACAAACATCTCATTGAATTTCTGGGTAACGGCAACTATCGCAAAATACCATCTTAAAATTTGAGAAACAGCAATGACACTATTTATCCAGATAACTGATTTTAAAAAGATTGCCCAATGTGAATTTGAAAACTTTTATGCCAGTTATATCGACTTTGACCAACAACAATGGCAGTTTATACAGCGCCCGAATGAAGAAAGCGAACGAAAAAAGCAACGTAGAAATTTCTTATTTGTTGCAATTTGATAGAATAGACCATAGTGACTATGTTGAGATTTTTCATAATGGCATGGATGAAGCGTTTATCCAAAACAATATTCTAAATGTTATTCAAAGCCATCTGCCTAATGTTCATTACTATTTTGACTAAAATTTATGCCGACCCTTACCCAACAATCCCCTGCCAAAATCAATCTATTTTTACATATTACCGGTAAACGCCCCGACGGCTATCACAATCTACAAACCGTATTTCGGCTGATAGATTTGTACGATACGCTCACTTTTAGTCATACGGATAAAACCATTGGCGACAACTTGCCCGTCACCCTGTCCAATGCCGAGCACGTCACCGACAACCCTGCCGACAATCTGATTGTTAAAGCTGCCATTGCCTTATTAGCCTTTGCCAAAAATCATCAAATCTTGAGTGACTCGCAAATCGCCCAATTACCGATTGTTGATATTCACCTCGATAAAAACATTCCGATGGGGGCAGGTTTGGGCGGGGGTTCGTCTAATTGTGCGACAGCCCTGATGACGCTCAATACCTTATGGCAACTAGGATTGAGCAATGAGCAGCTACGCCTCATCGGCGCAAAACTGGGCGCGGATGTACCGATATTTATTTTTGGCAAAGATGCCATTGCTGAAGGCATTGGTGAGATTTTAACGCCGATTGATTTGCCTGCGCAGCAATTTTTATTGTTAAAACCTGATGCCCATATCAGCACGGCTGAACTGTTCGCCCATCCACTGCTAAAACGGGACTGTGCAAGCCTTTCTCATGACTATTTGCAAAGCCATTGTCATGCCTTTACCAATGAGTTAACCGATGGCTTTACCAATGTTTTTGAACCTGTGGTATGTGCCTTATCTGCAGATGTCAAAGCCGCGATGAATGTTTTAAAGACGCTTGCCGCCACCGCCCACACCACACCACGCATGACGGGCTCAGGGAGTTGTGTGTTTTTGCCAGTACCTAGCGATGCTGATAACAACACCATCAAACACTGGCTACAGTCCTCACCTTTTCAGGCGTATTGGGTGCATACGCTGTAACAAAATTTTGAGAAATCAACAATTGCAAAAATTTTGATGTTTATGCCCAAAAAAAGCTTGCAATTTTATGTTTTTTGGTTAAAATATCGCTTCCAATATAGGGGTATCGCCAAGTTGGTAAGGCACCAGGTTTTGATCCTGGCATCCGTTGGTTCGAGTCCAGCTACCCCTGCCATATTCAAAGATGTACAGATTTTCTTGTGCATCACGTAGTAAAAATTTTGTCATAAAATCTGCGCTGTTCAAGACATTTTACATTGACAAAATCGCCTAAAATCGGTATAGTTCGCACCGTCACAGGGGTATCGCCAAGTTGGTAAGGCACCAGGTTTTGATCCTGGCATTCGTTGGTTCGAGTCCAGCTACCCCTGCCATTTTCTTTACTAACCCATTTTTAGTAGTTGACGTAATGACGTTTTTCTCATCCTAATTGTAAAAGTTAGTTGATGAGTTTTTTTTGTTTGATGAAACCGTCGTTTGTCTAGAAAAATAGGACTCGCATATGCCTTATTTGGCAATTTTTACCGGAAATGCCCATCCAGAATTGGCAAAAAATGTCACCAATCACTTACATATTCCGCTAGGACGTGCCGATGTGACGCGTTTTTCGGATGGTGAAGTCGCGGTTGAAATCCAAGAAAATGTACGTGGTAAAGACGTCTTTATCCTACAATCAACTTGCTCACCGACCAATGACAATTTGATGGAAATCATGGTAATGGCCGATGCCTTGCGCCGTGCCAGTGCAGGTCGTATTACGGCAGTGATGCCCTATTTTGGTTATGCGCGTCAAGACCGTCGTCCTCGCTCAGCGCGTGTCCCTATCTCAGCAAAAGTGGTCGCTGATATGCTCAATATCGTGAGCATTGACCGTGTCGTTACGGTGGATTTGCACTCAGACCAGATTCAAGGTTTTTTTGATATCCCGGTAGACAATATTTACGGTACGCCGGTTTTATTTAAAGATTTACGTGAGCAAAAATACGATAACTTGATGGTGGTATCCCCTGACGTGGGCGGTGTGGTGCGTGCCCGGGCGATGGCAAAACAGTTAGGCGATGCCGATATGGCCATTATTGATAAACGCCGCGCCAAAGCCAACGAATCAGAAGTGATGCATATCATCGGTGATGTTAAAGACCGCGATTGCGTGATTATTGATGATATGGTGGATACCGCAGGTACCCTGTGTAAAGCCGCTGCCGCATTAAAAGAACGTGGCGCGCGCCGTGTGGTGGGTTACATCACTCACCCAGTATTGTCAGGTAAAGCAATCCAAACAATTGCAGCGTCAGTACTTGATGAACTTGTCGTAACCGATACTATTCCACTGTCAGATGCGGCAAAAAACACGGGCAAAATTCGCCAAGTGACTATTGCCCCTATGCTGGCTGAAGCGCTACGTCGTATCAACAATGAAGAATCATTGAGTGCGATGTTTGACATTATGTAGGTGATTTTAGGCAATGTTAGCTATCATGTAAGATGCGGGCTTATTGATTCCGTCCATGTTGCTATTGTTAACTTGCTGTTTGCAAAATAATTGTTAAAGTTTTGCCATTTTTTTGAAAAATGGCATATAACGCATAAATTGGTCGCAAATTTATGCTTTTTTTCACTCGCTAGTCACTTGCCAATCTTTTTAACTAAAGCTTTGTAAGTAAAGGCAAAAAGCCAAGTCATACTGACAAGGTATCCTTAACTAGCCTAACCCAAGGAAACTCCCATGAGTAACCAAACTTTTGAATTAAACGCTGTCGTACGTGGCGATGAGTTACAAGGTAAAGGTGCGAGCCGCCGCCTTCGTAAACAAAACCTAGTACCAGCAATCGTATACGGTGCAGACAAAGAGCCAGCCTCTATTGCTATCCGTTACAATGAATTGATTAAATCACTTGAAACAGAAAGTTTCTTCTCTCACATTTTGACCATCAACGTAGAAGGTCAAGGTACGGAAGAAGTGGTGATTAAAGCATTACAACGTCATCCAGCCAAAAACACCCCACTGCACGCTGACTTCCAGCGTATCGTCCGTGGTCAAGCGATGCACATCACTGTTCCTGTACACTATGTAGGCGCTGAAGATGCACCAGGTCATAAAGCAGGCGGTATCTTTGTATCGAATGCCACTGAACTTGAAATCACTGCCATTCCTTCAAAAATCCCAGAATACTTGACAGTCGATGTATCTGGCATGAACGTCGGTGATTCGATTCACTTGTTAGATATCCAGTTACCTGAAGGCGTTGCCATTCGTGAGCTTGAAGTGACTGAACCGTTTAACCGTACCGTAGCTACTATGCAAGCGCCAACGGTGGAAGTTGAAGAGCCAATCGAGCCAGAAGCAAATGAAGAAGCTGCCGGTACTCGTGATCCTGAAGGTGACGAAGAAGCACGTAAGCTTCAAGCACAAGATGATACCCATGATGCTCCAAAATCTGATGATGAATAATCATTTATCATTTGCCGCTTAAGTTGGAATAATCAGCGTGTCAAAACTGAAACTGATTGTCGGACTTGGCAACCCAGGTCAGCAGTATGCCCAAACACGGCATAATGCTGGCTTTTGGTTTGTGGAGCGTATAAGCGAGACGTTTAACATCACCATGACGTTGGATAAAAAATTTCATGGTTTGGTTGGACGTGGCGTAGTGTATGGCATGGATATACGCTTATTGTTACCGCATACTTTTATGAATAAATCAGGGGAAGCGGTGGTGCCGATGGTGAATTTCTATGGCATCCACAATGACGAACTGCTGATTGTTCATGATGAGCTTGACCTTGATGTGGGTCGTATGCGCTTAAAAACAGGCGGTGGTCATGGCGGTCATAACGGACTGCGTGATATCGTCCCGCATATCGGCGCGGATTTTCACCGTTTACGTTTGGGGATTGGTCATCCAGGACATAAGTCCAAAGTATCGGGTTATGTGCTTGGCAAACCGACCGCTGATGAGCAAATCGCATTTGACAGTATGCTAGATGCTGCCATGCGTACCCTGCCCGATTTGGTGACAGGTGACTTAGCCAAAGCCCAGCAAGCCATCAATAGTTTTAAACTACCTAATGCCTAACGTTAACCAAAGGACAAGATTGATAAATCTTAGGGTCTATCCTTGAACTTTTATTTTCCTTCCATATATTGATTGCAAGATGGATGAATTTCTCACCTGATATTTCAATCATGTTTAACTTTTATCGAGTTGGTTAATAGCCTCTCATGACTAGCCTGCTCACTTTTACCACAATGACGCCTATCGCGTTAACCTGACAAGGTAAGGAACGATCATGTTATTAACCCTATTAAAAGCCAAACTTCACCGCGCACGTGTGACCCATTGTGAGCTTCACTACGAAGGTTCATGTGGCATTGATAGCGAGTTACTCGACTTGGCGGGCATCCGTGAGAATGAATCAATCGACATTTACAATGTCAACAACGGTAAACGTTTCCGCACCTATGCGATTCGTGCAGAAGCAGGCTCAAAAATGATTTCGCTCAACGGGGCAGCCGCTCACATGGCAGATTTAGGCGATGTAGTGATTATCGCTGCTTATGCGCAAGTGGATGAGAAAGAAGCCGACAACCATCATCCACGCTTGGTTTACCTTGACGAAGGTAATATTGTTAAAGACACTGCCAACGTGATTCCTGTACAAGTTTCTTAACACAGCTTTATCGTCACCAAAAATTTGCAAATAAATTAGGCGAGTCATTGAATACTCGCCTTTTTGTGGTCTATATTTTTTATTTAAACAATGCGTTTGGCTGATGCCTAAATTGATGGGTGGGTTTAAGCGTAAATTTTACCTTACCAGTTTGCTTGCGATAAGTCAGGTAGCATCCGTGGACAGGTAGCAGAAAGCTGAATAAATAATTAACAACATTTTATTTTTAGTGTCTGTTAATAAAAAAAAGCCGAAATTGATTCGGCTTTTTTAAAAAATTAAAGGGCTTAAAGAAGCAAAAATAGGCGATTATTTTTCTACGCCAGCTTCTTGACCTTTGTATTTGGCGTTTGCGTAATCCCAGTTGACCAATTTGTCTAGGAATGTGTCAACGTAGTCTGGACGACGATTACGATAGTCGATGTAATAAGCATGTTCCCACACGTCACATGTCAATACCGCAACTTGGTTATGCGCTAACGGGGTATCTGCGTTTGCCGTTTTGGTGATTGATAATTGACCACCCACGCTGTCAGCCACTAACCATGCCCAACCTGAACCAAATTGGCTTACAGCCGCGTTTTTGAATTCTTCACGGAATTTTGCATACGAACCAAACGCTTCTTCGATTTTGGCTTTTAGATCGCCTGTTGGCTCACCGCCACCATTGGCAGTTAGGCAGTTCCAGTAGAAGGTATGGTTCCAAACTTGTGCCGCTTGGTTAAAGATGGTCGCTTTGCTGCTATCACCTGCGGTGGCTTTGATGATTTCATCAAGCTCTTTACCTTCAAGCCCTGAACCTGGTAGTAGTTCATTTAGTTTGTTGACATACGCTGCATGGTGTTTGTCATGGTGAAATTCTAGGGTTTCTGCGCTGATATGAGGCTCAAGCGCGTTTTTGGCGTATGGTAAATCTGGTAATGTAATTTGTGACATATTATTTTCCTTTTTCCTTCGCTATTGTTGTGATGACTTTATGATAAAAGTGACCACATGCCATTTGTGTGATAAAAGCTTTGTATTAAAAGCGCAGATATCAAAACCATATCCGAAATGGCAAGTTGGCTGGGTTTATGTTATTTAGTTTATGTTATTTATCTATGCTTTATCAAGGATTAAAAAAGCTCACCAATTTTACTATCATTAGCTTTGTTTATTAACCTTGCTATCATTAGCCTTGATAATATCCTCATAACACATGGGTTATTTTGCCATAAAAATTGGCAGAATTTAACCGTTTCTATAGTGGAGATTTACTATCTTGTGGAGTAAAAATCAATGAGTGCATGCTAATAAGCTGATTTTTAACCCGTTACTTGCTATTTGATGATAGCAAATTACTCAAAAAAAACTGTAGTGGTTTGGTATAAGGCTTTTGCAACGTGAGTATTTGCAGCGCGAGCCACTGCCAACTATGCTATGATAAGGTTAAGTTTTTTATGCAAAATACACACAGTGGGTCTGTATGTCAGTTTCTATCCCCAATCAACTATTTCCTACCCGCCAGTTAGTCCTCGCCAGTAATAACCAAGGCAAACTCGCGGAATTCAAGCAATTATTTGAACAAGCCAATCTTGAGATAACCGTCATCCCACAAGGGCAATTGGGCATCGAGGATGCGGTTGAAGATGGACTTAGTTTTATTGAAAATGCGCTGATTAAAGCCCGTCATGCCAGCCGTATTAGCGGACTGCCTGCGATTGCTGATGATTCGGGTTTATGTGTACCTATTTTGGGCGGTCAACCCGGAATTTATTCTGCGCGTTTTGCCCAAGATGAAGCCAACTTTAGCGAGCATAAAGACTTAGCCAATAACCAAAAATTATTGCGGCTTCTTGCACCACACAGACACACGAATGAGCCAATTATCGGGCAGTTTGTTTGCGTGTTGGCACTCGTGCGCCATGCTGATGACCCGCTACCCATCATTGCACAAGGGATTTGGCAAGGTGAAATCTTGCCAGCCCCGCAAGGTGAGCTTGGTTTTGGTTATGACCCGTTATTTTGGGTGCCAAGCGTACAAAAAAGCGCTGCCGAGATGCAAAAGACCGATAAAAACCGCATCAGTCATCGCGGGCAAGCGATGCAGCAACTACTAATGCAATTGATTAAGTAAAAGTGCAATTGATGAAGTAAAGGTTTTCAACTCACCCTCTTGCAGATAGACAAGGTGTGACTGCTAAAGTAGTCGATACAGAGATTTTACAGCAACAATTTTTTTACTTTATGTGGCGATTAATTTATACTATACCACTTTCGGTTAATTTTTGCCTTTTAGCATGCGTTAACCCACAGATTTTGGATTGCGTATTTTATAGGCTTTTTTCGATCACCTTAAAAGCCTGATAACTTATCGCTATTTACCCTTATGAGTGGCACCCACGCTGCTCTTTTTTGATATTTTATGGAAGGTTTTGTTATGTCAAATTCAAATGTGTCAGATTCAACAGTTACTAACTTAGAAGTAACTACCAACAAAAAATCAAACCTTGAAACCCAACTCACGGTTAAAGTACCTGTGTCGACCATTCAAGGTCGTGTGGAAAAACGCATCAATCAAGTGGCAAAAACCGCTAAAATCGACGGTTTTCGTAAAGGTAAAGTGCCTGTATCGCACATTCGCGCCCAATATGGCGCAGGTATCCAACAAGAAGTCATCAATGACGTGATTCGCGATACCGTATTTGATGCGATTCGTCAAGAAAACATCCGCGCCGTGGGTATGCCAAACATTGATGACGTGAAACTTGAAAACGACTTTTTGATTTATCAAGCAACGGTTGAAGTATTTCCAGAAGTAGAAGTTCAAGGGTTATCAGACATCGAAGTTGAGCGTCAAGTTGCCAACGTGGGCGACGCAGATGTTGACACCATGATTGAAAACCTACAAAAACAACGCCAAACTTACGTTGCCAAAGAGGATGCCGCAGCTGAAGGCGACCAAGTCAAGTTTGACTTTGAAGGTTCAATCGACGGTGAAAAATTTGAAGGTGGTAGCGCGCAAGACTTTAGCCTAGTATTAGGCAGTGGTCGTATGATTCCAGGTTTTGAAGATGGTATCAAAGGCATGAAAGCAGGCGAAGAAAAAACCATCGACGTGACGTTCCCAGAAGATTACCAAGCCGAAAACCTACAAGGCAAACAAGCACAGTTCAAAATCAACGTCAAATCAGTTGAGCAATCACAATTACCAGAATTGAACGACGAGTTCTTTGAAGCATTTGGGGTAACAGAAGGCGGCTTAGACAAACTAAAAGCAGACGTGCGTAAAAACATGGAACGCGAAGTAAAAAGCGCTGCGCGTAACCAAGTGAAAGAAGCGGCATTTAACGCCTTACTTGAAAAAAATGAAATCGACGTACCTGCATCGATGCTTGAGCAAGAAATCGATCGCCAACGCAGCATGATGTTAAACCGTTTTGCCCAGCAGTTTGGTGCCGATCCTAAAACTTTTAATAAAGATATGCTACCAAACGAATTGTTTGAAGAGCAAGCCCTGCGTGCTGCCCGTCTTGGTATCATCGTTTCGAGCCTGATTGAGTCAAACAAACTTGAAGTTGACCAAGAACGTGTGACCAAATATATCAACGAAATGGCAGAAAACTACGAAGATCCAAACGAAGTTATCGACTATTACACCAACAATGCGCAAGAACGTGCCAACATCGAAGCGGTAGTGTTAGAAGACCAAGTGGTCGATCATATCTTGTCTCAAGGTAAAGTAACGGACACTGAAGTATCTTACCAAGACTTACTGGCTAGCCAACAACAACAAGCGATGATGTAATAATTAGCTTAATCCATTCTTACGCATTTAAGCTTAGATATTTAAGCTTAGGCATTTAAGAATGTATTTTTAGTCAGCTTATTAACTTGTTTTTATGCCAATTGCCCTTATAAACGATAAGGGCTTTTGCATATTTAAAAAGGACAATAACATGTTAGAAAAATTCTTGGACTCGCCTTTCGCGACGAGTCAAATCCAAAATACCGTAACCCGTGACGTGTTGTCACCACAAAGTGCTTTAGTACCTATGGTGGTCGAGCAATCAGCTCGCGGTGAGCGCTCATTTGACATCTATTCACGCCTATTACGTGAGCGTGTGGTGTTCTTAGCCGGTCAAGTTGAAGACCACATGGCGAATTTAATTGTCGCCCAGTTGTTGTTCCTAGAAGCGGAAAATCCAGAAAAAGACATTCACTTATACATCAATTCACCAGGTGGCTCTGTGAGTGCAGGTCTTGCCGTGTTTGACACCATGAACTTTATCCAGCCACAAGTGTCAACGATTTGTATGGGCGGTGCTTATAGCATGGGTTCATTCTTATTGGCTGCGGGTGAAAAAGGTAAACGATATGCCTTAGCCAATGCGCGTGTGATGATTCACCAACCGTCAGGTGGGGCACAAGGTCAAGCGACCGATATTGAAATCAATGCGCGTGAAATCCTAAAAATCCGTGAACGCTTGAATAAAATCTTGGCAGAACGTACCGGTCAGCCACTTGAGAAAATCGCCCGTGATGTCGAGCGTGACTATTGGTTAGATGCCCAAGAAGCCAAAGAATACGGTTTGATTGATGAAGTATTAGAAAAACGTCCAAGCATTGCTTAATAGGTTACACAATCACAAAGCAATTGAGACAAGCATAATTTTAGGAGCGTTTTTTTATGTCAAAAAATGACATTGAGCCACACTGCTCGTTTTGTGGTAAAGCCAAACACGAAGTCAAAAAGCTAATTGCAGGTCAAGACGCCAATATCTGTAATGAGTGTATTGAACTGTGCGATGATTTAATCGCCGAATCAAAGTCATCGGGTAGCAATGGTAGTGATACCGATGAGCGTGACAACTGGGCAGCGCGCAAATTGCCAACCCCCAAAGAAATCCGCAGCCACTTAGATGAGTATGTCATCGGTCAAGATAAAG
Organism: Moraxella sp. CTOTU49097; assembly: GCF_032064105.1. Classification (NCBI taxonomy): domain Bacteria; kingdom Pseudomonadati; phylum Pseudomonadota; class Gammaproteobacteria; order Moraxellales; family Moraxellaceae; genus Moraxella; species Moraxella sp. CTOTU49097. The sequence goes on from NZ_DAMBOA010000002.1 coordinate 235,464, forward strand.
CCAAAAAAACTTTGGCAGTCGCGGTTTACAACCATTACAAACGCTTAAAGGTCAGTGAAAAACTGAGTGAAGATAAGGCGTTGACGACACTTGGCGCTGAAGATGCGATGGTTGAGCTATCAAAAAGTAACATTTTGCTGATTGGTCCAACGGGATCTGGTAAAACCTTACTGGCACAGACCCTGGCTCGCCTACTTGATGTCCCATTTGCGCTCGCCGATGCCACAACCTTGACCGAAGCGGGTTATGTCGGTGAAGACGTGGAAAACATCGTACAAAAACTGTTACAAGCGGCAGAGTTTGATGTCGAGAGGGCGCAAAAAGGCATTATCTATATCGATGAAATTGATAAAATCAGCCGTAAAAGCGAAAACCCTTCGATTACCCGTGATGTGTCCGGTGAAGGCGTACAGCAAGCGCTGTTGAAACTAATTGAAGGTACGGTTGCCAATATTCCACCGCAAGGTGGTCGTAAGCACCCAAACCAAGAGATGATTCAGGTCGATACCAGTAATATCTTGGTGATTTGTGGCGGTGCGTTTGCCGGTCTCGACAATGTCATTCAACAGCGTACCGAAAAAACTGGTATCGGCTTTAACGCTGAGGTAAAAGCCAAAGACAGCGGCAAAAAAACCGGTGAATTGTTCAAGCAAGTCGAGCCAGAAGATTTGATTAAATTTGGTCTGATTCCAGAGTTAATTGGTCGTCTGCCTGTGGTTGCAACGCTGGAAGAATTGGATGAAGAAGCGTTGGTACAAATCCTAACTGAGCCAAAAAATGCGCTGGTCAAACAATACGAATACTTGTTTGAGATGGAAAATGCGAAGTTATCGTTTACCGATGATGCGCTAGTCGCGATTGCCAAACAAGCCTTAAAGCGTCGTACCGGTGCTCGCGGTCTACGCTCCATTGTTGAAAATGCGCTGCTCGATACCATGTATGAACTGCCTTCAATGACACCTGGCAAAACCGTTACGGTCAATGCGGCAGTGATTAATGATAACCAATCGCCAGAGATTGTTTGATACTGCTTGAGTTAAAAAAACGTGCCACAGCAGCACGTTTTTTATTTGGCTTAATCGGTACGAAAATCATTGTGGTGGTAAGGCGTGCAAATCTCGAAGGACTTATTCTCTAATTGTAAACACGCCAACCTGTCTGTCATTTGATTAGGCAATAATTCAGTATGATTGCCCCAAAATTCTTCCGAGTTCATCACACGGTAATCTTTTAGCCAGCGATTTTGACGAATTGCAGGTTGATTGTTAATGGTGGCAATACTAATTTGGTCATCACCCCTGTCTAGCTCTGAAGTAAAGGGCATCAAAATTTTATCGGTTTTGGACAGGTATTTACGCTGGGTGTCTTTGGCAAATGTTTTGATAGTTGTGCCATTGGGTAGCTTAAAATTTCGCTTCGTCCACCAAACTTTGCCCGTGGCAGCGGTGGCTATCATATTGCAAGCGAGTTTTTGCTGTAATTTATCGTGCCTAAAAAGATAGCATTGGGTTGATTTTGGGCCTAGCTTGTAAACTTCTGCATGGGTGATACTCATAAGACCTAAAGCCAACCCTAAAGCAATCGCTAATTTTTTAATCATATGACCACCTGCAGCATTTAATCTTCAATCAACCAACCCTGTTGTACCGCAATGGCAATTTGCTCAGTTATCCAGTCGTGAATCTCGGGAAAGTCCTGTCTGATAAATGCTTGGGCGGCTTGGACTTGGGAGCGCTTGACCTGATGATCTGTCCATGCACCGCCATCTGTCACCATATTGAGCATAAAGGGCAATAGCCTATCTACCACTTTAAGTAGTTTGCTTTCAGCACTATGGCCTGTTTCTTGCTCATCCCATAGCATTAATAATTCTGGAACGGGGTTGCCCATCATCGCTGTCAGTTTTTCTACACCAATGCGCTCATCCACATGCGCCTGCGAGCGTTTATCAGCGTATAAGAATGTGTCACCCGCGTCGATTTCACCCAAGTCATGAACCAGTGCCAGTTTGAGCAGTTTTTCATGATTGACATCCAGTTTGAAATGCTGCGCGACTGCCCAACACGCCATCGCCAAATGCCATGAATGCTCGGCTGAGTTTTCAAGACGGCGTGGCGTGTCTTTAGACAGTTGGGTAGTATAGTTGCGGCGGTTGACTGATTTTAAGGCATCCAATGCCAACAGATAATCAATAAGTGGTTGCATCAAATACCTCTTAATCGTGCATGGTCTGAGTCGTGTTCACTTGACTAGCGCTGAAATCGTTTTAAATGCGGGGTCTTCTGAGCTACGACACAACTCAAATAAAATCGCTTCGGTGGTGGTGACGACCGCACCGGCACGGCGCATACGACGAATCGCAATTTTACGGTCATAAAGGTCTCGCGAGCCCACGGCATCGGTGATAATGATGGGCTGCATACCGTTATCGAGTAAATCTAACGCCGTCTGCATGACACAGACATGAGTTTCTGTGCCAAATAAAATCACATTGTTGCGATTTTGCTGGGCGATATGATGCCAAGAGGTTGGCGTATCACAAGCGCTAAAGGTTGTTTTTTCAAACACTGGCGTATTTTTTTCAGATAGCAACTGCGTCAACTCTGGTAAGGTAGGCCCAAGTCCTTTGGGATATTGCTCATTAACCATAATGGGAATATTGAGCGCTTGTAGACCTTGAATCAAAATCGCTGTTTTTTTGAGTAATTTTCGATGCTCGGCAATATGGGGCGCAAGTTTTTCTTGTATATCAATCAGCATGGCTTGGCAGTCATTGCGCTCGATACGATAGGGTTTTGGGATAAATTTTGTTGTCATCTTCAGCTCCTTTGATGATGGTTCAACTTGGGTGGTTACAATCATTCGTAGGTCACGAATGCTATACTATACTCTATTAAAAAAACGCCATTAAAAATTCATGGCATCATCTGCGGTATCGACCACAGTTAACTGATAGTCCAAATACCCTAAATAGCCATAATGTCCTTTTTCACTGAGTTCCGCAACAATGGTGACGTCATCACAATGCACCTGATCGATAAGCTTGGTTTGATGACTGGCTTGATTGTCAGTAGGCGTTTTATTGGACTGATACAGTGATTGGATACGCAGTAATGGGTCATTGAGCGCATAGGTAGCGCCATCGGTGACAAAGGTTAAATACTCACCGACTTTGTGCACCTTACCTTTAAAATGCTGATTGGTGACAACCCCGCTAAATGCAGGGGTATATAAACGGCGCGCTTTATATTGCTGCTTGGCATATTGCCATGCGCCATAACTGCCTAGGACAGCAGTTGCGCCCGTTGCCGCTGTGGCTGTCACACCGACGCCAATGAGTTTAGCGACAACGTGACGCTTTTTAGCTTTGTTTTTTTGTTTGCGAGGCTGTGCTGAGCGCTTCGATTGTTGTGCTTGAGGCTCAGTCGCTTTGTTATTTTTTTTAAACATGAATGTCACTTTAAATGTTGTTTTTGATAAAAAATACCAGTAATCACTTCAAAAAAAATTGATTAACTTATAGTAAAATGTTTTGGCAACATTTACCGCAACTTTTTGTTAGTATTATTTTTGCCAAATTTGCTTATATTTTGCAAGCAGCTGTTCGGGCGATTCAGGGCGCTCATCATCTTTAATGATGCAGTCAATCGGACAGACTTTATCGCAGGTTGGCTCATCATAGAACCCGATGCACTCGGTACACAAGTCAGGGTTGATGACGTAAGTTTTTTGTACTTTATTGTCATAGCTAATAGCTTCATTTGGGCATTCAGGCTCACAAATGTCGCAATTGATACAGTCGGAAGTGATTTTTAATGCCATGTCTTGTAGTCTGTTTTTACCTTTAGCGATTAACGATTGACACCGCACTTAGGCGCCATACATTGTCATCTTGCATCCACAATTCCTGCATGACATTTGCCAGCGGTTCATGCTTATAATACAAAGTGATCATACATTCAGTGAGCGAGAAAAAGTGATAGCGAACACGGTCAGGCAATAGCGGTTGAGACTGCCAGTCTCGAGATTGCCATAAGCTGTGTAAAATCTCATGCCAGCTGTCGCGAGTGTGGATTGCTTTACCGTTAACGAACCGAAAGTTGTCCGCCAAAGTCGTCTCAATGACTTTAAAATCCTGTGATAAATATCCTTGGATAAACACATTACGGCGAAGTGCTAGGGCATCCTGCAATGCTTCAACATTCACCGCTTCAACAATCGTTGAAATTGTGTCTGATTTATTTTGCTGGTATGAGTGAACCACAAAAATTCCTTAACCTAACGCCTGATACCGCGACAACACTACCTTAGGTGAAAATTGGCTCACTGACGCTTTTCATGATTAACGCAAATTGCAACACATCATCCTGCATCTCTTTAAACGGATTGGCGATTTGACAAACCCAGCCAGAGCCTAAAGCGCCATCAATCGGCTCACCTTGTTTATTCCACATTTCTTTGAGTGGGTAGCTCAAATTACCCTGCGGCGTCATGATTTCGATGGTATCACCCACCATCAATTTGTTCTTAATTACCAAGGTTAAGCGCGTTGGAGTAATGTCGCTAATCTCGGCAACAAACTGCTGGTGGTCGGTTTTTGATGACCCATATTCATAGTTTTGGTAATCACTATGCACGTGGCGACGTAAAAAGCCTTCGGTATAGCCGCGATTGGCTAGCCCATCGAGTGCGGTGATTAAGCCTGTATCAAATGGTTTGCCAGCGGCGGCATCATCAATCGCTTGGCGGTACACTTGCGCGGTGCGCGCCACATAATAATGCGACTTGGTACGGCCTTCGATTTTGAGTGAGTGCACCCCCATATGGGTCAGCTCAGGCACTAGCTCAACGGCACGTAAGTCTTTAGAATTCATAATATAAGTGCCATGCTCATCTTCAAACATCGCCATCAATTCGCCTGGGCGACCTTGTTCTTCAATCAGTACCACTTCATCCGATGGCTGCTGTACATAGTCATCGCCCATCACCGCATCACCATTTAGATTGACAGTTTGAATGGCATCTTCTTGCGTGGCCTGAGTAGGAACAAAAACCTCTGGGCTATTGATAGCTTGGGCAACAGGCTGCGTGGTAGGCTGCGTAGGCACGATATCGCCTGTTTCGTTTTCTTCTGCTTTATAGGTGTTGTATGACCAGCGACAGGCATTGGTACAAGTGCCTTGGTTGGCGTCGCGTTTATTGATATAGCCAGAGAGCAAACAACGACCCGAATACGCCATACAAAGTGCCCCATGCACAAATACCTCAATTTCCATATCGGGTACTTCAGCGATGATTTGCTCGATTTCTTTGAGTGACAACTCGCGACTCAAAATCACGCGGCTGACGCCCATTTGTTTCCAAAACTTGACCGTTGCCCAGTTCACCGCGTTCGCCTGCACCGATAGGTGAATCACTTGCTCTGGAAAAGCTTCACGTACCATCATAATCATCCCAGCATCTGACATAATCAGCGCATCGGGTTTCATCTCAATCACAGGGCGGATGTCTTCGATAAAGGTTTTAAGTTTGGCATTATGCGCTTGGATATTGACCACGACATAAAACTGCTTGCCGAGTGAATGGGCGTAGGCAATCCCTTTGGCAAGGTTTTCCTCATCAAAATCATTATTGCGCACCCGCAAGCTATAGCGTGCTTGTCCCGCATATACGGCATCCGCGCCATAGGCAAATGCATATTGCATATTACGAAAAGTGCCAGCAGGGCATAAAAGTTCAGGCTTACGGGTCATAACTATCCTTACAGCGTGTCATACAATGTGAAATTGTTGATATTATAACAAATTTGATAATCACGCGGAAAAAAACTTGAGTAATTTACTCGGAAATCATGTTAAAGCGGTTATAAAATATTCAATGATAAACCCGCACAGACTGCCATGGTAAGCTCAGCGACTTGCTCATCAAATGCGCCTGACCATTCCCCTTTTAATACTAAAGGCGGTTGTATCCAGCGCCAACGCAATCCCGTAATGATACTCTCTACCGCGCGTTTGCTACCTGTACCGTCGAGCCCAGCACGGATATAACACGCCACAGGCAGTCCTTGTTTTTGCTCAAGCACGGGGTAATAAATTCGCTCAAAAAAATCCTTGGTTAGCCCCGCCATATAACCAAAATTTTCGGTTGTGCCAATGATAATGGCATCCGCTTCTAACACATCTTCCACTTGGGCTTGTAACGGTGTTTTAACAATCACAGTGACGTTATCAATATCCGCTAGCTGTGTGGCGGATTTTGCAACTTCTGCTAATCGCTGGGTATTATCTGATGGGGTATGTAATACCAATAGTAAATTTTTCATTTCACTCATATTGTACATCCTAAAATTTCATGATTACCCAATTTTGGCGAATAAAAAACCGCAAGGTGATGCGGTTTCAATCAGCGGCTTCAGTCAGCGTTTTAATGAGCAGGTGAGTCACGCCAAATATCAAGGACGGTGGATTTTATCGCCCACTTCCCCCATCATACCGCGCACCGTGTTTAAGATATCAGCAGGCAGTACCACGGTTTTGGCATTGGGTGATTTTGACATATCAGTCATGGCTTTGATGTACTGCTCACCTAGTAGATATAGCAGCGGAATTTCGCGCTCGCCCACCGCTTCACTAATCAAGCGAATTGATTGCTCACTGCCTCGCGCCAGCACCACTTGCGCTTCGGCATCACGCCGTGAAGCCTCAAGACGTCCATCGGCTTCTGCAATCGCCGCTTGGCGCTGACCATCCGCTTTGGTCACTGTAGCACGGCGTTGACGCTCCGCAGCCGCCTGTTCTTCCATCGCCATTTGCATGGTGGATGATGGGCTAATATCTTGGATTTCCACGGTTTTTAGGGTAATTCCCCAATCGGCAATATCATCAGAAATTGACATTTTTAGCGCGGCTTTGATTTGGTCACGCGATGATAACGCACTGTCAAAATCCATGTCACCAATGATAGAACGCAGTGAGGTTTGTACCAAATTACGAATGCCCTGCTCGTAATTCTCAATACCATACACGGCACGCTCTGGATGCACGATATTGATATACGCCACCGCATTGGCGATAATCACGACGTTATCACGGGTGATGACCTCTTGCGATGGAATATCTAGCACTATGTCTTTGGTGGTTACTTTATATGCTATGTTATCGACATAAGGAATGATAAAATTCAACCCGGGCTCTAAGGTCTGATGGTATTTTCCCAAACGCTGTACAATCCATTTAAACCCTTGTGGTACGATTTTTACCCCTTTATAAAGGGTAAATAGCACAAAGGCGACCAAAAAAATACCAATACCGCTCAACGCTTCCATGACAATTCCTTTATTGATGCTTATTAATACTTATTGATGCTTGGTGGATTCTACAAGCAACTCATTTCCAATGACATCCACCACAATGGCTCTATCGCCAACTGCCAGCGGTGCGCTTTGGTAGCTACGACACACCCATTCATCCGCCCCAAAAATTGGCACACTAAAACGAATCTTGCCCAATTTATCTGCTTGCGGACTTTGAATAATCATGCCTGTTTCCCCGATAATAACCCCCGAACCCAATCCTGCTGTGGTACGATTTTGCATATACGGCTTGATAAATTTAAAACCAATGATAGTAGAAATCACCGACAGTATCAGCCATACCATCAGCCAAAAAAACCAGCTAAACGGTAATAACCATGACAAAGCGGCCACCACAATCGCCGCCACACCAATCGATAAACTCACAAAACTGGTCAAGAATAGTTCAAGAATAATCAGCACTAACCCCAAAATTAGCCAGTGCCAAGGCTCAATTAGCATATCCCCACCTTGATTTTTAGTATACCAAACCCATTATGCAAGATTATGAATTTAAAAACAAATGCCGTCATTTAACCCGCTATCTTTGTCACATTATGCACCATCATCGGCTATCAACTGCTTCACCACGCATACCGCTAATTGTGGTTAATGATTGCACAAAGATGTGTTTTTTCCTATAGTGGTCAATGACGCCTTCCTTTCTAGAGTCCCAAAAAATACGATGAGCCTTGATGCCCTCAAACTGAGTAACCAGTTATGTTTTCCCATTTATTCACTGTCAAAAAGTATCACTAACCACTATCGCCCCCTGCTAAAAGCCTTGGATTTGACCTATCCACAGTACCTTGTCATGTTGGTGCTATGGGAAAAAAGTCCACAAACCGTAGGTTCATTGGGCGATTTTTTAGACCTTGATACCGGCACACTTACCCCTTTACTTAAAAGACTTGAAGCCAAAGGCTTTGTGCATCGTGAGCGTGCCACGCAAGACGAACGGGTGGTACAAATATCGCTCACTGCGAAAGGGGATGACCTAAAAATCCAAGCCGCTACCATTCCCAGTGCTATGTTAGCCGCCATGCAGTTAGATGACGAAGCAATAAATCTGCTACAGCAAGTGGCGCAAAAACTCTGCCCGACTCATACAAGCGAGTGTACCCACAATCTATCACCCAAAAATCAATAAACAAATTTTTAGCATTAAGCGCTATCTGCCTACGTCTTATCTATTATCATGCGTCTTGTTAGGGTATCGTTAGATTTAGCATTTTTAGTCATTTGTTATTAGTTTGTATGCAGCGTGTGAGAATTTAATTACCGTGTCTAGGCACTGAAAATTATATTGTGTAAAATATAATTTTTTAAAACTTAAATATTAAAATCTAAATACTGGGGCGAATGTTGTAACGCCTGTTGCGGATTTCTTCATTCATTCACGCAAGTTAACAATTCAAAAAAAGGTAATCTTATGAAAATTTTTTATAAAACCCCAACCGCTACCTCAACAGGCGGCCGCTCAGGTCATGTTGCACTAGAAGATGGTTCACTGAGCTTTGATTTACAATCCCCTGAGCAAAATAGCACAGGCGTCAACCCAGAAAAATTATTTGCCATGGGTTATGCCGCTTGTTTTGACAATGCGTTGACTCATGTGGCACAGCGTATGAAGCTAGAAGGCGTCAGCTCAAAAACCTCAGCCGTGGTTGGGCTTGGTATGAATACCCAAGGCGGTTATGCGCTTGACATCGATTTGTATATAGAACTTAGCGGCGTCAGCGAAGAACAAGCGAAAGACTTGGTTGAGACCACGGACAAAGTCTGCCCGTATTCCAATGCCGTGCGTGGCAATGTGGATGTACGTCTACATACCCAAGTAGTCGCATAATCAATTTAACATAATTTCCATTGCAAGCGGCGTGCTCATCTGCCAAAAGACCAGTTCCCACACATTCGCCGTTTTGTTGAGCAAGTTGAAAGCCATCCAAGCGTTCTAACAGCCAATGACAAAATTGTTAACATCGAGCTTTCTTTAGCTTTCTTTAAAGACTCGGGCAATAACTCTTATCGCTCTACTATTATCATTATAGTTTTATCACTAGATTAGGAATATTTCATGTCACTGATTGAAAATTTACAATGGCGCCATGCCGTCAAAGCCTTTGATCCAAACCAAAGCGTGAGTCAAGAAAATATCGACAAAATCATCGAAGCCGCTCGACTTGCGCCCACCTCATCGGGATTGCAGCCATTTAAAGTTATCGTGGTCAAAAACCAAGCCATCAAGGCGCAGCTAGTGGCTGGTGCGCTCAATCCTGACTGCATGAAAGAATGTTCTCACGTGCTTGTTTTTGCAGGTTGGCAGGATTATAGCGCCGAAAAAATTGATACCGTGTATGACATGACCACAGATGAGCGTGGCTTGCCTAGAGGACGTTTTGATAGTTATACTTCCATGCTCAAAGCAAGTGTAGCCAAAAAAAGCGCAGATGAAAATTTTGAACATATCGCTCGCCAAGCTTACATTGGCTTGGGACTTGCGTTGGCACAAGCAGCAGAGCTTAAAGTAGACAGTTGCCCTGCCGAAGGCTTTGATCCTAAGCTGATTGACGAGGTATTAGGTTTAGAGAAATTGGGGCTAAAAAGCATCGTAATCATGTACGTGGGTGTCTCAGATCCAGCACGTGATTGGATTGCGCCTATGGCAAAAGTACGCGTAGCCACTGAAGATTTTGTTATCGAATACAATTAATTCATCAGCTAGCAAAAAAACCTCTAAGAAAAACCCTCTAAATAGCTTATTTAGAGGGTTTTTTATATCTACACCGGGCAAGTCATGTTGGCTAAAGCAATTTGTACGGGGATAAGCTTTATAAAGAACGGATTTTTTTAACAATCATCTTTATTGACAGCGAACCGGTAGATTGACAATACCCACCACCGGTACGCCATTTTTGGTAAAGGGGTTAAATTTGCCGCTCTTAGCCTGCATAGACAGTTGTCTATCGACTCTGACATTACCAGTCGATTTGGCTAAAGTGACGCTGGTTGGATTACCTTGTTTGTCCACCGTGTAGCGAATAATCGCTGTTAATGCGCCATTTTCGAGGTCTTCACTATGACAGCTAAAACTAGGTTGCCGTCGCCAACTTGCTTGCCCTGCCGAAAAGCTCACAGGTGAATTATTTTGCGCTTGTTGCGCTTCTTTATCCTTGTCGGCTTGTTCTTGTTTTGCCTTTTCGGCTTTCGCCCTAGCTTCATCTGCTTGTCTGGCTTTGGCATCAGCCAGTGCTTTTTGCCGTTCGAGGGCTTGCTGTCTTTCCAATTCTTGTTGTCGTTCCAATTCTTGTTGCCGCTCTAAGTCTTGCTGTCTGGCAAGTGCTTGTTGGCGCTCAAATTGTTGTTTTTGCGCTTGTTCGGCTCGCTCATTGGCGAGGGCTAGTTGCCTTGCCATGACAATGTTTTGGTCAACCTGTGGCGGCTTGACGATAGTTTTTTCTGCTGGTTTCAACGGTTTAGGGAATGGTTTAATCGGTTGTTCTACAGGTTTTTTAGCCATCGGTTTTTCGACTGTTTTCTCAATAGGCTTGCTGATGGGTTTTTCTATCGGCTTTTCTTTTGGTTTTTCTACTAGTTTTTCTATGGGCTTTTCTGTTGGCTTTTCGACGGGTTTAGGTAGTTTTTTTATCGGTTTTGGCTCGGCTGTTACCGTCATCTCTTCAGGCTTGTCTGCCACAGGGGGTGGCGTGATAAAGCTAATTTTTAATGGTGGCGTAACGTTGGGCGGTTTGATATCAGGCGTTGTCATATTTGCCAAGCTAATCGCTACGATACCGTGTAAGCTCAATACGCCAATCAGTGCCAACGCGCCCGACTTTTTATCGACTATGGCGCTAATATCGTTTGAGAAATGGGATTGACTAAAGTTAGCGTGACGTTGGATAGACATAGTTATAGCGCTGTATGTTTAGGGAAACTTTTGAAATCGCTGTATTATAGTGTGAATGATAATCATTATCAATATCTTAAATGATATTAATTCTTATTTATAAAAATTAATGATAATTATTATCATCAATGCTATGATTTGTCATTTTCAAAAACTTTTACCCTGGTCAACTCATGCTAACCACCCAATCGCTTACCGTCATGCGCCAACAAAAAACCCTCTTACACAACATCAATGTCACCATTGAGAAGGGAAAAATCTATGCCTTAATTGGGCATAACGGTTCGGGCAAATCGACATTGATTAAAGCTTTGGCAGGGGAAACCACCCCCACTAGCGGACAGATTTTATTACAGGATTTTGCTGACAAATCAATCTTTGATTTACCACCAAAAACCTTCGCCCAACAAGTCGCCTATTTACCGCAAAAATTGCCTGATGCCAGTCAATTTACGGTTGCCGAGCTGGTGATGTTAGGGCGATACCCTTATCAAAAATGGCTACAAAAGCCTACGCCACAAGACCACACTAGGGTGCGTGACGCAATGGCGCTGACCCAAGTCACCCCGTTTGCCGATCAATCAGTGGCAACGCTATCAGGGGGTGAGCGCGCCAGGGCGTGGCTTGCCATGTGTATCGCCCAAGATACGCCCTATTTGCTACTTGATGAACCACTTGCCCCGCTCGATATCGTCTATCAAGTTGAAATATTGCGTCTTATTCGTGATTTGGCACGGCAGAAAAACAAGGCGATTGTGATTATTATTCACGATATTAATCTTGCGGCACAGTTTTGTGATGAGTTTATTGCGTTAAAAAATGGCAAGCTTTGTCATGTGGGTGATATCGCCAGTACCATGCAACCGCAAGTGCTTGACCAGATTTTTGGTATCAATTTGCATTTATTAAGTCACCCAGTCACCGGTAATAAAGTGGCGGTGGTGTGATGAGAGCTTGTTGCTTATTGATTGTTTTGTTTTTTTTGACGGCTTGCCAGCCTCAGCGGGATTTAAAGCTTGAAGCACCGCCTGCAGACGCTCACAGCGTCAAAGTCATCACCCCTGATTGGGCGGTGGCTTCGACACTCACTGCCCTAGGCTATCCACCGATTGCCACAGGCGATACCAAAAGCTACCGTGAATGGGTGGGCACGCCCTCGCTGCCAAGCGATATTATCGATATTGGAGAGCGATTTACCCCAAACTTTGAACGGCTTGCCCAACTCACCTCAGCTTCTAACAATATCGTGATTATTGATAATGATTTTTATGCCCATCTAAGACCTGCTTACGGCAACACACTCCATAAGTCGGTGAGTTTTATGTCAAAAAACGCGGTAGCGACTTGGCAGGATTATGCTGAACCGACTCTTCAGCTAGGTGACATTATTCATCAGCAGCAGCGCGCCCAGCAATTTTTAACCCAGTCAAAAAAACAGCTTGGCGAGCTTGGTGCGACATTTCGCCAAAAGTATCCCCACATCAAAAAAATTGCGGTGGTGCAGTTTGCCGATAGCAATAATTTGCGCATTTATACCAACAATAGCTTGTTTCGACCGACATTTAAGGTGATGGGGTTAAATTTGATTACTCTTGAAGATCAGATGGGTAAAGGCAATCTTTGGGGATTTAATTCGCTGGCATTGGGTGATTTGGCAAAACTTGATGATGATACCTGTTTGGTAGTGGTTGAGCCGTTTAGCCCTATGCTACGTCAAGAATTAGCCAAGAATTTGCTATGGCAGCGGCTAGGCTATGGCGCAAGGGCTAACAATAGCCGCTGTATGGCAGTCTTACCGCCAGTTTGGCTATATGGCGGCGTGTCTTCTATGGTGGTATTTGGCGAGCGATTAAATCAGGCTCATTGGTTAGGGGGCAAGGCGAATGGTTAATAAAACTAGGCTACAACAGAACCAGCGAGATAATCAGCAAATTAATCAGCGAATTACCAAGCCCTTTAATGCCCCTGCCAGTTGGCTTTTTATTGGCTTATTGTCGCTGGTTTTAATGACCACGGCTTTAGTCGTTAAAACCACTTGGCATGATGCATTGGGATTATTATTTGCCCCTTCACAGTCGCTAACCTTAGCGCAAATGGTGGCGCAGCTACAAATTTTGCCGACTATATTAGTAGCGATATTTGCCGGCGGATTACTGGGCGTAGTCAGTGTCTTGCTACAACAATTGGTCAAAAATACCCTTGCTTCAGATAGTACGCTTGCGGTAGGAACAGGGGCACAATTGGCTTTATTAATTGTGACGCTGTTTTTTCCCAGTTTTGGCTTGTATGGTAGCTTTTGGGTGGCATTTGTTGGCGCATTGCTGAGTATGGGCTTGGTGTTTGCGATTGCTGCCAACAGTCGTATGAATCCTGTGGTGCTCATTTTGGGTGGTTTGGTGGTCAATATTTTGTTTTCTGCTATTTCCTCACTGTTGATGATTTTTTTCTCAGAAAGGGTTATGGGCGTTATGGCATGGGAAAGCGGTAACTTAACCCAAACCAGTTGGCAAAATAGCCAGTTTTTTGTGCTAATAAGCCTAGTCCTGCCCGTTATCTTGTTATTTTTGGTCAAACCTTTAACCATCATGAGCCTTGATGAACGCCAAGCCAAAGCCTTGGGAGTGCCTGTGGCTGCCGTGCGTATGGTGGTAGTAACCCTTGTTGCGGTAGTCACCGCAAGCGTGGTAAGCCGCGTGGGCGTTTTAAGTTTTGTCGGCTTGGCTGCGGCAAGTGTCGTTAATGTAGTAGCGATTCGCCCGATTGGGCAACGCTTACTGGCAGGATTTGCCTTTGGGGCGATGTTGTTATGGCTCACTAATAACATTGTGACGCTGCTGTCACCCTGGTTCAAACAATTACTTAACATAACGCTGCCTGTGGGGTCGGTCACAGGGATATTAGGTGCTGGGTTGATTATTTGGTTGGTTATTCGACAAAGTAAACAGCCCATGATTGCCGAACAAAGCCCTAGTCTGTTAGTCGGCAAACGCCGATATTTTGGTGGCGGTTTTTGGGCGGTTGCGGTCGGGTTGTTACTGCTTTTGACGGTCGGTGTATTAGGTATTTCCCCTGATGCGATGGGCAGTTTTGGGTGGCATACCGAGGCAAATTTTATCGAGAGTTTTCGCCTGCCGCGTACGTTATCGGCAATGGCAACAGGTGTCATGCTGGCTACCGCAGGGGCGCTATTACAAAACTTGACGCGCAATCCGATGGCAAGTCCTGAAGTCATGGGCATCAGTTCAGGTGCGGCATTGGGGGTGGTATTGGTGTTCGTGCTCAGTCCAGTGATACTAGGCATACTGGGACTGGCAACCGATTCTTTTTGGGCATTGGGATTGCCGTTATTGGGCGGACTGTTAGGTGCGGCTTTGGTGTTACTGTTGGTTTTGTGGCTTGCTCGTCGGCTATCCTCAAGTTACTTGTTACTCGTCGGTGTGGCGATTTCTGCATTGATGGGTGGTATGTTAACTTTAATCAAACTGTCAGGTGATCCTCGCTTACAAGCGATGCTCAATTGGCTATCGGGTACAACATATCATGCTTATCCTGTAACGGCGTGGGCATTAATGGTCATTGGTACAGTGTTATTTTTGCTCAGTTTTTTGCTACTAAAGCCGCTTAGGGTGATTAGCCTAGATGAAACGATGGCTCGCAGTTTGGGCGTATCAGTAAGACGTAGCGAAATACTGATTTTTAGCCTTGTAGCGGTGTTAAGCACTGTTTCGACACTGGCGGTTGGACCGCTAAGTTTTATTGGATTGATGACGCCGCATTTAGCCAAGACACTCGGGGCGGTGCAGTTACCTCACCAATTAGCCTTATCAGCGCTCCTTGGCGCAGGATTGATGCTGATTGCTGATTGGGTGGGACGTTATGCGATTTTTCCTTATGAAATACCTGCGGGCACAATCGCTTCCATCGTAGGCGGTTTATATTTTTTATGGTTAATGAAAGGGATGAAAAATTAAAACATAACTTCTTTGGTTACGGTATCATTACTTATTGTAAATAGAAATAATAATTGTTATCATTCGCAAAAATGTTTTATCTATTGTCTTTTGAGTGATTGAATATGCGTTTATCCCTATTATCTTTAGCCGTGCGTTCGGCTTTGGCAGCGAGTACGATTGGCTTATTATCAACCGCGGCGATGGCAGAAGAAGCAAATACCACGGATGCTGCCACAGAAACCCTACTCGATGAAATCGTGGTCACTGCAAGTGCGGATGCGTCAAAAACTGGTTTACTGCCAGCCTATCAAGGTGGGCAAGTCGCCACAGGTAGCCGTATCGGTATTTTGGGTAATCAATCGACCATGGAAACGCCTTTTTCGACCACCGCCTATACCAATGACTTTATTCTAAATAAACAAGCGGATTCTGTTGGGGATATCCTAAAAAAAGATTCAACAGTGCGTGTGGCTCGTGGCTTTGGTAATTTTCAAGAAGCCTATCTGATTCGCGGATTTGTCACCAACTCTGACGATACTATGATGAACGGCTTATACGGCATTATGCCCCGTCAATCTATCGCAAGTGAGCTATTTGAGCGGGTCGAAGTACAACGTGGCGCGAGCACCTTCCTAAATGGCATGGCACCCGGGGGTAGTAATAAAGGGGGCACAGTCAATTTGCTACCAAAGCGCGCCTCTCAAACGCCGATTCGTAAAGTCACTATCAGCAGCGAAAATGCCGAAAATGGTAAAATTGCCCTAGACGTGGGACAACGGTTTGGCGCAAATCAAGCGTACGGTGTGCGTGCCAACGTCGCTTATCAAGATGGCGGTACAGCAATCGATAATGAAAAAGCCAAATTGGGTTTGGTCGGTTTGGGCTTAGATTATCGCCAAGATAACATGCGGTTATCGGCAGATTTGGGTTATCAAAATAACGAACTACAAAAAACACGCACCAATGTCACCTTGTCAGGTTTGACCCGTGTACCCAATGCCGCTGATGCCAAAAGCAACTGGTCGCAACCGTGGAGTTATTCAAATGAAAAAGATGTGTTTGGTACATTACGCGCTGAATATGACCTTAGCCCAAATTTGACTGCGTATGGCGCGTATGGCTTTCGTCATGGCGAAGAAGAAAACTCGCTTGCTAATTTGACGGTTACCAATTTAAATGGTGATGGCACCACCTACCGCTTTGACAATGCCCGTGAGGACGACATCAACACAGGCGAAATCGGTATCCGTGGCAAACTGACATCAGGCAAAATCAACCATAACTGGGTAGTGTCTGGCAATATCTATAAAGCACAGACAAAAGCACCTTATCAATTTGATTGGCAAAACACGCTGACGACCAATTTATATCACCCAACCTCGTACGCCAAACCCAGCTGGTCAGCAGCGGCGCTAGCGGGTGGCGATTTGAGCCATCCTACCAAGACAGGCGAAACCACGCTCACCAGTGTGGCATTGGCAGACACCCTAGCCTTCATGGATGATAAACTTCAAGTGACCTTGGGGGCAAGACACCAAACCATTGAAGATGAAAGTTTTGACCCCACCACCCAAGCCAGCAATGGCAAATATAAAGAAAGTAAAACCACGCCTGCGTTTGCCCTATTATATCGCCCTAGCGATGAATGGTCAGTCTTTGCCAACTATATGCAAAGCCTCAGCAAAGGCGAAACTGCCCCACTCACCACCACCATCGATGGCGTAAACACTGAGCTGACCAATGCAGGTCAAGCCATGTCACCGTACGTCACCAAACAAAGCGAAATCGGTGTGAAATACGACCGCGGCGTTATCGGCGCAGGTCTCACCGCTTTTCAAACCAATAAGCCGCGTTATACTACCGTTGATACCACCTTTGAAGCGCACGGCAAAAACCAACATAAAGGCATTGAGCTCAATGTATATGGACAACCCACCGCCAATATGCGAGTGCTAGGCGGCATGACCTTCCTTAATACCCAACAAAAAGACACCGGTAGCGATGCCACTGAAGGTAAGCAAGTTATCGGTGCAGCAAAAAACCTGTTAAATCTAGGGTTAGAATATGACTTACCCCCTGAGACTGTAAAATATTTTGTGTAAACCCCAATAAACGACATAAGTTTACACAAG